>CAYTAQ010000001.1:0-71241 GCA_964435695.1 uncultured Desulfobacterales bacterium
AAATAAATAGATTATGCCGAAGGTAAAAACAAAATCCGGTGCCAACAAATTGAGCCAGCTTCTCTCCCATAAACGCGCTATGTTATATTTCGTACAGCCCTCCACCCGAACGTTTATCTCCTTCTTGAACGCTTGTCACATTCTGGGGATGAAAATTTCGGAAATTCGAGGGACCACCACCAGTTCGGAAGTAAAAGGCGAATCCCCTGAAGATACCATCCGCACCTTTTCAAGCTATGTCGACCTCATCATTGTACGCCATCCGGTAGCAGGATTTGCAGAAAAAACAGCATGGGTGTTGAATCAGACCGAACGCCCCGTGTCCATCATCAACGGCGGATCAGGACCTGACCAGCATCCAACCCAGGCTTTGCTCGACATCTACACCCTCGAGAGGTCCTTCGAGCGGATCGGCGGACTTGACGGCAAAAAAATTGCCATGGTGGGGGATTTGAAACGCGGAAGAACCGTCCGTTCCTTGAGCTATTTAATGAAAAACTACAAAGATGTTACCCTTTATTTTGTATCGCCCAAAGTATTCAAGATGAAGGATGACATCAAAGGTTTTCTTAAAAAACATCATATTGAATTCCTTGAAACTGAAGATTTTGACAGTGTCAAGCCGCTGGTGGATGCCATATATATGACACGCATCCAAAAGGAATATTCTGAAACCCCTTCAAAAGAAGCCGATATTTATCCGGAATTTCATTTCACGAAAAAAGATCTGGCCAGGATTCAATCGCATTGTATCATTATGCATCCTTTACCGCGACGGTATGAAATTGAAGTAGACGTCGATAACGATCCCAGGGCTGTTTATTGGCGGCAGGAACGAAACGGGATGTGGATCCGGGCGGCTTTGATTGCGTATCTATTTTGCGTGGATAGCGTTATTGCCAGGGAATTTTGTTGAAACCAATGCCTCTATCTAAAAATCATATGAAAATTTTATCGATTTCAGATCGTGTGGAACCGTTTCTATATAATCGGTTTGACGGCGAAAAAATATCGGATGTTGATTTAATCCTGTCTTGTGGTGATCTGCCGCCTGAATATTTAACATTCCTGACAACCACATTGAACGCGCCCTTATTTTATATCAAGGGGAACCATGATATCCGCTATGACACCAAGGCACCCGAAGGCTGTAATAATATTCACGCAAAGCTGGTTCAATTCAATGGTTTCAAATTTCTCGGTCTGGAAGGATCCAGGTGGTACAACGGGGGTCCGTATCAGTACACCGAAAAACAGATGCAAAAGATCATTCGAGGCCTTAAAACCAGTATTTGGTGGAAGGGCGGTGTGGACATCATCATTTCACACGCACCTTTGCGGCATATCCATGATGCCGAAGATCGCTGTCACAGGGGATTTAAATGCTTTCATCAACTCATTTCGCGATATGCCCCCGAATATTTCATCCATGGCCATATTCATGCCGTATTTCATAAACCATCAGAGCGAATCACGACCCTGAATAACACAAAGGTGGTTAACAGTTATGGGTACTTCGTTTTTGAAATCGATATTCAACAAAAAACGATCGAAAAGCGTATCAAAAAATAAAGACGATCAGAACCCCAAGGATACCAGAAGCTTCCGCGAAAATCAGATCGATGAAGAGGCGTATGATGCCGTGAACCGGGGAATTTGCGCTGTACCGGTGGAAAAGATTATCGGCAGCGTCGGCAGGTATCATGATTTTGACAGTAAATTTCGAATCAAACAACATGTCCCATCGGAAAGGCTTAATAATATCAAACGGGCCATGCGCAACGGCAAACGGCTGCCGCCGGTTAAACTTTACCAGATAAAAGACGATTATTATGTGCTGGACGGGAATCACCGGGTCTCTGCAGCAAAGGAATTCGGTCATGACCTCATCGATGCTTATATACTGGAGTTTATACCGTCTAAAAATACACTTGAAAATTTATTGTACCTGGAACGATCAAAATTTCAGGATGAGACCGAATTGCCCTACACCATTGAATTGACCGAAATCGGCCAGTACGATTATCTGAAAAAACAGATTGCGGATCATCAGGATTATCTGCATCGGATATCAGGGCGGGCGATTTCCATAAAAGCAGCGGCCGAGAACTGGTATCAAACCATTTACCGCCCACTGGTATCAATTATTGAAAAAGGCGATCTGATTCGATTCTTTCCGCAAAGAACGCTGGCGGATCTTTATGCATATATGTCTTATCATCAATGGGAATTGGGACGCAAACGTAAATACGGCATCGGCATCGACAAGCAGATACCCAAAGATATGGAGGAATTTCGAAATAAAATGGATACTTTAAAAAAGCAGGAATATCCGGATATGCAGCAGGACATCCTTGTATTTGTTTTAATCAACGTTAAGGCAAAGAGCGAGTACCGGGTGATTGAAAAGCTGTTTGTTCACGAGGAAGTCAAGGAACTTCATTCGGTTCATGGCGATGTGGACATTATCGCGAAGATCGCTTTAAAGCGGAATCTGCTTTCATCCGATGCTGAAATCATCGGACAATTCGTTCATGAAAACATCAGGGGCATTTCCGGTGTCACTACGACACAGACATTAATACCGGGGTATTCGAAGGTCAAAGAATAGTAGGTGGTGCCGGGCATGCCCGGCGGTTTCTATTATTTTTATATCAGGGATGTTAATCATCTGCATGCAACACTTTGAGTTTGGCCCCGATGAGCTGATCATGAGAAAGACGCAACAGGTTCTTCAGCTTGCTCATCAAGTAATGCTCGTACGCGTCCATTTTACCGTCCACATAGACAATTTGCCACAACATTTCAACGAGTTCCAACTTTTCATCGTTTGAATAATTCTCGTTGATCAATTTCGCAAATTGCCAAAGGTCGACGCTGTTTTCCAATTCTTTTTCAGCTTCTGCAATCAAGACATCCGCGTGCTCCCGGGACAAATTGTATTGTTTTTTAAGAATAGACAAGACAGTTTCCATCTCTTTTTGTGTAAATGTCTCATCAATGCGCGCAATTTCCACAAACAGGGCGCACGTGGCTATTCGTATATCGTGTTGCGGGGACACATCAATGGAGGTATTTTCTGGTATTTTATTGAAAAATCGTTTCAGTGTATCTAGCATAACACAACCGTCTCCTTCAATTTCTTCTCTCGTAAATGTTATTATTTGTTTCTGCTTTGCTTCAAATGCGAATATTTTCCCCAACTCGGCTTGTATATGAGGCAATGGCATTAACAAAAAAAGGGCTGCAGCACCCACTGCAACCCCTTTATTACCGTTGGAGGCGGCATCCGGATTTGAACCGGAGAATAGCGGTTTTGCAGACCGCTGCCTTACCACTTGGCTATGCCGCCAAAAAAAAATGGAGCGGGAAACGGGATTTGAACCCGCGACTTCGACCTTGGCAAGGTCGCACTCTACCACTGAGTTATTCCCGCCCAATTTGTGAGCGCTTTCTTAACGAGTTATTTATCTTTTGTCAATATAAAATTCTGCGGTCATTGCCAACGGCAGGGCCGTTGGCAATGACCGCAGAATTTTATGATGATAGCAAATGCCTTGCCTTGATAAAGTAGTCAGCCCCGGACCATATCGTAAAGACCAACGCGCCCCACAAAAAAAATGTTCCGATGGCATGCATGTTAATACTAAAATAGGAATAATGAAATAACAATGGTATGATAGCGGAAATTTGAAAACCGGTCTTGTATTTACCCAGCCACGATGAAGAAACATCCTCGCCTTTTTCTGCGATAATGTTCCTCAAGCCGGTAACCGCCAATTCCCGGCCTATAATAACACAGGCAATCCATGCCGGTATCCAGCCATGAAAAACAAGCATGATAAACGTCGATGAAACCAAAAGCTTATCAGCCACCGGATCCATAATCTTGCCGAAACTGGACACCAAGCCCCGTTGTCTTGCAAAATATCCATCCAGATAGTCGGTTATGGCTGCTGCGCTGAAAAGAAGCGCTGCCAGGAACGTACTAAACCGATTCGGAAAATACATTAACACAATAATAATCGGTACAGCGGCAACCCTGCACATGGTCAAACTGTTTGGCTGGCTGAATGTTTTTTTTAAGTTCCTGAATGAAAACATGGCGTTCATTTCGCTTAAGTTATACCGGTTGTCATATATATTGCGTTTGGTTGATGTTTGAAACAAACTTTTCTTTGCATGCTTCGCTGCAAAAATAAAGATCTTCACCTTTGTGCTGCAAATGGATACCGTCTTTTTTCGGAAAATAGATACCGCAGGACGGGTCCTTTACCATGATGTCATCGATTTCTCCAGCAGCGTCGGTCGAAACCTCCTGGCGATAGGTCGCGGACTTTGCCATCCAGTTATTCACTGCCCGATAACACAGATAGCCGATAAGGATAAGGATCAATAACTTCATTGAATTTCTTCTATTTTTTGTTCTATATCATCCAATTCGCCCAGCAGGGATCGCACGTCTTTCATTAATACCGGATGAATAATGAACGGATCTATATCACACATGGGCTGTAATACAAAGCGCCTTTTATGCATTCTGGGGTGCGGAATTTCCAATCCATCCAACTTTATCACGGCATTGTCATAAAAAATGATGTCCAGATCCAGAATTCTGGGACCGAATCGAATTGGATCGGTTTTTCTTCCGGCACTTGCTTGAATCCTTTTTATTTCATTCAGCAAGGCCTGCGGACCCAACGATGTCGCGATCTTAGCAGCGGCATTGACAAACCAGTCCTGATCCCCATAGTCCACCGGACTTGTCCGGTAGAAACGGGAGTGTTTTATCAATTTTGACTTGCCGGAAACACCAAGACCCTCAATGCCTGCTCGGCAGTTTTGAATTTTATCGCCGATATTCGAACCGACGGATATGTAGGCGATATGTTTTTTCAAAAGTTATTTAGGATAACGCGAAATTAGCTGATAGCTGATAGGTCATAGCTCATAGGTCGTAACTCACAGCCCCTATCAGCTATGATCTATAAGCTTAAATAAACTCAGCCTAAAATCTTTGAACTTTCTGCAAGAATTCCTATGGCTTCCAGGCTTCTTCCCACAGCTCTCCTTCATAGATAACACGCGCATCTCCCTCCAGGAATACATCTGTAAATGACCTGTCGTTTTGTTTAAATGATATGCAAAGATGTTCTCCGCTGCGTGTCATGACCGTTACAGGGGGCACAAAACCGTTTTGCCTCGCCGCAATCAAAGCCGCAGCAACGGATCCGGTCCCACACGCCAATGTTTCATTTTCCACCCCGCGCTCATAGGTCCGAATCGCCAGGGTGTTCTCGCCGATAACACGAATAAAATTAACATTTGTTCCCGACGGTGAAAACACCTCATGATACCGAACGGCCCTTCCAATTCTCACCGCATCCACCGCGTCGATATCTTCAGTCCAGACTACTACGTGCGGCACACCGGTATTCATGAAGTGATAATTCAGAAGATTGTTTTCCAATAAAAGCGTGCAACCTTCCTTTAAATCCGTTGGATCGCTCATCTTTATCTTGACCCGGTTACCAACAATTTGTGCCGTGATAAGACCCACGTCGGTTTCAAAAGACACCTCCGGTCCTGCGATCCCGTTCAAAAAAGCAAACCGGCTGACACACCTCGCACCATTGCCGCACATTTCCGCACGGCTGCCGTCCGCATTATAGAATCGCCACCTGAAATCCGCAATTTCGCTTTCTTCCACCAGAACAAAGCCGTCCGCACCCACCGACATTTTCCGTCTGCAAGCACCGACAATCATCTGATGAAGGATTGTTTCCTGAACCACGTGGTCTCTGTTGTCGATAATGATAAAATCATTACCGCTCCCGCTCATTTTGTAGAAAGGAATGAAGTTCATTTTAGTTTCCCAATCACAACCCAATACTGTGAACTTACAAAAAGATGCAAGCTGATAACTCATAGGTCGTAGCTCACAGCAAACCACCCCACCTCCCTATGACCTATCAGCTATGAGCTGAAAACGCACTCAGCCCTATCATGTTTCACCTCTCACGCCTATCTTTATTCTAAAAACGCCGCTATCGACTCCCCCCTTATTAGGTCTTCATATTCCTGCCGCTGGTTGATGACATAATAGCGATCCTCCTTGACCATGACTTCAGGTACTTTGAGCCGCGAGCAGTAATTGGAGGACATGGTATATCCATAAGCACCTGCGCTCATCACTGCCAGGAGATCACCTTTTTGAACATCCTGCATAACGCGATCGGTTGCCAAAAAATCTCCGGACTCACAAATCGGTCCCACAACGTCCGCTTGAATGTTATGTTGCGTATCCATTTGGATAACCGGTTGAATGGCATGAAAAGCGTGATATAGAGACGGGCGCATCAAGTCGTTCATGCCGGCATCGGTAATGACGAACTCTTTGCCTGTCCCCCTTTTGCGGTAAAGCACCTTGGCGACCAGAATGCCGGCATTTCCGACGATGACCCTTCCTGGTTCAAGAATCAATTTAAGATTTTTGGATTTTACGGTTTCAAGAATGGCTGTTGCATACTCGGTCGGCTCGGGCGGGGATTCTTGATTGTACGTAATACCCAGACCGCCGCCCATATCAATATATTGAATCTCAACATTGATGCGGCCCAGACGTTCGATCAAGGCCATGATATTTTTCAAGGCGTCTTCAAAAGGCCTGGCTTCTGAAATTTGTGATCCGATATGACAATCGATCCCCTTAATGTCGACATTCTTCAGCGTATTCGCCATCTGGTAGGCTTTAAAAGCGGTTTCCGTATCAATGCCGAATTTGTTCTTTTTCAATCCGGTTGAAATATAGGGATGCGTCTTCGGATCCACGTCCGGATTGACCCGGATGGCGATGGGCGCCTTTTTGTTTAAATGCGCCGCACGTTCATCGATCAAGGCAAGTTCTTCGAGAGACTCCACATTGAACATGAGAATTCCCTCACGCAACGCATAATCTATTTCATCCACACGTTTCCCAACACCTGAGTAGACAATTTTTTCCGCAGAAAAACCGGCTTTCAATCCTCTGAAAAGCTCGCCGCCGGAAACAATATCCAACCCGCTGCCCATGCCGGCCAGCAGTTTTAAAATGGATAAATTTGAATTGGCTTTGGCAGAAAAACATACCAACCTGTCAAGCCCTTCAAATGCTTCGTTGAATATGAGAAAGTGGCGTTTTAGGGTCGCATGACTGTAAAGGTAAAACGGCGTGCCAATGTCTCCAGCAATCTCACGGATCGAAACACCTTCACAATACAACATGTCTTTTTCGTAATGGAAATGGTGCATGACAATCTCCGCAATTACTCATACATAAAGTCAACCATATTTGATTTTTCGCCCTCTTGATCGGTTTGATCATACAGTACCACTTGATAGGCGTACTGATATCCTTTTTCCAAAGCCTCCCGGTAATTCATATGCCTTGATTCGAACGGAATATTTGTAACAAAAACCAAACCCAACGGGCAATCCTTGCATGCTGCATCCCTTACGGACGTCTTGAAACGATATACCCTGGCCCCTGTGATATCATAAACCCTTCTTTTTGTGGATTCCGGAATGGTCCATTCAAGCGTCAGGTTGTCTCCCATGATCCGATAGTGAAGATCATTGACAACCGGTAGCCCGGGATAGCCGGGTGGAAGGGGCGGTCCTTTTTTGCCGCAGGCCGTAAAACACCACATCAACATGAACAGCATACCGACAATCATGGAATGTCGGGTGATATTTTTCAGCATGAGGTACCTTTAATACCGGTTTTCATCGGAATGTTATTCTGACAAACGCTCTATTCGTTGCTGCTTTGGGTCAATGCATTCATATCTTTTTCTGCATTCGCGATGGCCTTTAAAACATTTTCTGTTGCCGTACCACCAAACGATTTTCGTCGATTGATCATCTGTTCGATGGATAGATGCTCAAAGACATCTTTCTCTATCAGAGACGAAAGAGACTTTAACTCCTTTAAAGAAAGTTCATGAAGTTCTTTTCCGGTGTTAGCGGCATACCCCACCGCCTTCCCAGCACAATTGTGGGCCTCTCGAAATGCCATGCCCCTATTAACGAGATAATCCGCCAAATCGGTGGCATTCAGAAAACCGGTTGTAGCACCACGTCTCATATTTTCGTTTTTTATATTGAGATGCGGAAGCATTTTTACATAAATGCCCAAACAGCTCGTCAAGGTATCCACCGTTCTGAACAACGGCAATTTATCTTCCTGCATGTCGCGGTTATATGCCAAGGGCAATGCCTTCATCAATGTTAATACACTGAACAAATCTCCAAAAACACTGCCTGCTTTACCACGGACCAATTCAGGGACATCCGGATTTTTTTTCTGCGGCATGATACTGCTCCCGGTGGCAAAAGCATCCGGAATTTCGATGAAACCGAATTCAGATGTGGACCAGAGGATCAATTCTTCAGATAATCGACTCAAGTGAATCATACAAATACTGGCGGCTGAAAGGAACTCCATGATAAAATCCCTGTCCGACACTGCATCGATACTGTTGGGTGATACCGCAGGAAACTTTAAAATTTCAGCGGTATAATGCCTGTCGATGGGATAGGTGGTACCGGCGAGTGCTGCGCACCCCAACGGCATTACGTTGATTCGCGCCAGCGCATCGCTAAAACGCTCCCCATCTCTTTTGAACATCTCATAGTATGCCATGAGATGGTGAGAAAAAAGGACCGGCTGTGCGTGCTGCAAATGGGTGTATCCGGGCATTATGACATCGATGTTTTTTGCAGACAGCTCGATGATAACCCATTTTAATTCAGTCAACCCACGAGCCACGTTCGACACCGCGTCCCGTAGAAACATTCGCGCATCCAAAACCACCTGATCATTTCTGCTCCGTGCCGTATGCAGTTTTTGGGCAACTTTTCCAACTTCCTGCAGCAGACGCGCTTCGATATGCATGTGGATATCCTCCAGGCTGTTGTCGAACTGAAATCCTCCGTGTTCTATCTCACGCTTGACGACACCCAGCCCCTGGATTAAGGTGGCAGCTTCATCTTCTGTAATGACACCCGCCCTGGCGAGTGTTTTACAATGCGCAATACTCCCTTCGATGTCATAAGGATAAAGCCTGCTGTCTATGTCGATGGAGGCGGTAAAAGCTTCTACGCCTCTATCCGTTCTTTCAGAAAATCTCCCGTCCCACAATTTCTCCTGCATCGCGAATCCTCACGCTCCTTTATGAGCCAGCTTTCTGATCCTCAGCCGCAGTGCATTTAGGCGGATAAACCCTTCAGCGTCTTTTTGGCTGTAGACAGTGTCATCTTCAAATGTTGCAAAATCCTCACGATAAAGCGAATCATCCGATTTTCTCCCGAGAACGATACAATTGCCCTTGTAAAGGGCTATCCGGACAGTGCCGTTCACACGCTTCTGGCTTTCATCGATCATGGTTTGCAGCAGCTCTCTTTCCGGAGAAAACCAAAAACCATTGTAGATAAGTTCCGCGTACTTCGGTATCAGCGAATCCCGCAAATGCATGACTTCTCGATCCATTGTAAGGGATTCCATCGTCATGTGGGCTATCCTCAGGATGGTACCGCCGGGCGTTTCGTAAACCCCTCTCGATTTCATTCCGACAAAGCGATTTTCGACGATATCAATCCGACCGATCCCATTTCTGCCGCCAAAACGGTTGAGCGTTTTGAGCATCGTTGCAGGGGACAACCGCTTCCCATTAATCGCAACCGGATCACCGTTTTCAAAAGAGATTTCAATCGTCTCTATCTGGTCCGGCGCTTCCATCGGTGATACAGTCATCGAAAAGATGTCTCCAGGAGCCTCGGCCCAAGGGTCTTCAAGAATACCGCCCTCATAACTCTTATGCAGCAAGTTGCCGTCGGTACTGTAAGGTTTTTTATGGGTTGTTGGAACTTTAATGCTGTGCTTTTTAGCAAAATCCATCAAGGCTGTGCGCGAGTTGAGGCGCCATTCACGCCATGGTGCAATGATCTTTAGGTGGGGATTGAGCGCCAGATAACCGAGTTCGAACCTGACCTGATCGTTTCCTTTTCCCGTGGCGCCGTGACTGATGCCATCGGCTTCCTCTATCTCCGCAATCTCTACTTGACGCTTTGCAATCAGCGGACGCGCAAGGGATGTGCCCAATAAGTATTGCCCTTCATAAATGGCATTGGCCCTGAACGCGGGGAAAACATAATCTTTTACGAATTCCTCTGTCAAATCTTCGATATATACCTTTGATGCACCGGTTTTGAGTGCATTTTCTCTCACTTGTCCCAAATCGTCATCCTGCCCGACATCTGCTGAAAACGTAATCACATCGCACGCATAGGTTTCGATCAGCCACTTTAATATTACCGACGTATCGAGCCCGCCTGAATACGCCAGGACTACTTTTTTAATGTTTATCGACACAGTTTTCTCCTTGTTGTGGTCTTTGGCGACGTGTATGGCAAAAAGAGCTCGAACCGCGAAGACGCCAAGATCGCCAAGATATTTTTATTATCGAATCAGAACGATTCGGAAAAAACTTCGCGTCCTTCGCGCCTTAGCGGTTAATTTTTTTTTAGGCCACAAAATCGCTAAAAACCTCCTGCTAATGCGCTTGGATTTCATCAAGCACTTCATCCAGGCAGCTTATCAGAGAATCAATTTGCTTTTCTGTAACGATCAGCGGCGGAACAAACCGCAGGATGGTTTCCTGGATACAATTGATGAGAAAACCATGTTCCATGCACTTACGGACGATGATATCCCCTTTTTGATTCAATTTGATCCCCACCAGCAAACCGAGGCCCCGCACCTCTTCAATACACGCGTGGCGCTCTTTTAATTGAGTGAGTTGCTCTCTGAAATATTTCCCGACCCGCTCGCAATGGGCAACCACTCCCTCCTGTTCAATGGTCCTGACAACTTCAAGCGCTGCAGCCGTTACAATCGGTGTCCCCCCGAATGTCGTAGCATGGGAGCCAGGACCGAATGCCTTGGCAATTTTTTCAACAGCCAGCATAGCGCCGATCGGCAAACCGTTTCCCAAAGCTTTTGCCAAGGTCATGATATCGGGCTGGATTTCGAAATGCTCATATGCAAACAGCCTACCCGTTCGCCCCAGACCGGTCTGTATTTCGTCCAAAATAAACAGTGCCCCTGTTTCATTGCATAATTTTCGAACCGCTTTCATATACCCGGAAGACGGGCATCGAACACCGCCTTCGCCCTGAACAGGTTCTATCATTACCGCTGCTGTGGAAGGTCCGATCTTCTTTTCTAACGACGCCGCATCATCAAAGGGTACAAATTCAAAACCAGCCAAAACCGGATCAAACCCCTTGCGAATCTTTTCCTGGCCTGTTGCGGAGAGAGCTGCCATGGTCCTGCCATGAAAGGACTGTTCCATCGCGATTATCTCATACCGATCCGCCTTTCCCTGATCCTTAAAATATTTCCTGGTCAGTTTTATCGCTGCTTCATTCGCTTCTGCACCGCTGTTACAGAAAAAAACCCTGTCCGCAAAACTGTTCTCAACCAGCCATGATGCGAGCTCGGTTTGAGGTATCGTATAGTATAGGTTCGACACATGCCAAAGCGTTTCTGCCTGCTGAGACAGCGCCTTTGCAATTCTTGGATGTGCGTGGCCGAGATTGCACACCGCAATACCCGCCACAAAATCCAGATACGACCGGCCTTCTGAATCCCACACATTACATCCATTTCCTTTTACAATGACCAGCGGAAATCTTTGATATGTTGAGGCAATAACCGTATCCGCTGTTTTCATTGCGTCCGAACGCTTCATCCGACAACCTCCGTTCCAATACCACTGTTGGTAAACAACTCAAGCAGCAAGGCATGCCGCCGCCTGCCATTAATAATCTGAACTTTTTCAACGCCGTTTTTCAGCGACTCGAGGGCACACTCGATTTTCGGTATCATGCCGCCTGAGATACGCTGGTCGCTCATCATTTCACCTGCCAGTCCTGAATCGACGGAAGAAATCAAATTCCCTGATGCATCCAGCAAGCCGTCAACATCCGTAATCAGGATCAATCGGGCTGCCGAAAGCGCCATGGCCATTCTGCTGGCAACCAGATCGGCATTGATATTAAAGGTTTCACCGGAATCTCCCGCACCGACGGGTGCGATGATCGGGATAAATCCTTGTCGTGTGAGGGTGTGGATAATTTCAGGGTTGATGTGCGTCACTTCGCCCACCAGACCGGGATCGATGATTTCCGGCGGCTTATTTTCCTCCTGGTACACGATTTTCATCTTCCGTGCCCGGATGAGCCCGCCGTCTTTGCCGGTCAGCCCCACCGCCTTACCGCCTTCACGATTAATCTGTGCTACAATTCCCTTGTTGACCTTGCCGCCCAGAACCATCTCCACCACATCCATGGTAGGCTCGTCTGTAAGACGCATTCCCTTCACAAAGGTGGAACATATCCCCATTTTTTCGAGCACCAGGTTTATCTGGGGACCCCCGCCGTGCACCACCACCGGATTCAAGCCGATAAATTTAAGCAAGGTAATATCCCTGGCGAAATCCTCTTTAAGCTGTTCATCGACCATGGCGTGACCGCCATATTTAACAACAATGGTCATACCGTAAAACCGTCGGATATAGGGCAGTGCTTCAATCAGAATATCAGCTACATTTGGAGTCCCCATATACAAAACCTCAACTTCTTTATGCTTTTAGGTGTTAGGTTTTAAGTTTTAAGTGTTTATAATTACATGCGATACCGTTTCCTAAAACCTAACACTTAAAACCTAAAGCTTATAGTATATATCGACTCAAATCCTCATCATCCTTGATGCCTTTGAGTTTTTCTTTTACAAAATCGGCGTTGACAACAATCCGCTTTTCTTTTTGATCCGGTGCATCGAACAAAATATCTTCCAGCAGGCATTCCATGATCGTATGCAGCCGCCTTGCGCCGATGTTTTCAGTTCTGTTGTTAACTTCCTCTGCCGTTTTCGCGATATCCCAAACCGCCTCATCTTCGAATTCTATTTCCACGCCCTCGGTTTTCAGTAACTCGATATACTGCAGCAACAGTGCGTTCTTGGGTTCGGTCAAGATGCGGAAGAATTCATCAGAACCCAGCGAGCTGAGTTCCACCCGAATCGGAAATCGACCCTGAAGCTCCGGTATCAGATCAGAAGGCTTGACCGTATGGAACGCACCTGAGCCAATAAACAGAATATGGTCTGTTTTGACGGGTCCGTACTTTGTCGTGACGGTAGAGCCTTCAACAATGGGAAGCAAGTCCCGCTGAACACCCTCTCGAGAAACATCCGGACCACTCCCTCCGTTCTTTCCCGCAATCTTATCGATTTCATCAAGAAAAATAATACCGGACTGTTCAACTTTTTCGATGGCAAGATTAACGACCCTGTCCATATCCACCAGGTTTTGGGCTTCCTCGTCGATGAGTATTCCCAAGGCTTCTTTCACTTTCATCTTCCGGCGCTTTTTGTTCTTGGGCAGAATATTGCCGATCATGTCGCGGATGTTGATACCCATCTCCTCCATGCCGGCATTTGAAAAAATTTCTACCATGGGCATGGAGCGATCCGAGATATCCAAGTCAATAAATCTGTCATCCAGCTTTCCACGACGGAGCAGATCCCTCAGCTTCTCACGTGTTGTGGATGACCCACCCTGAACCACATCGCCGCTCATATCCTCTTGTTCTGTTTGAGCGGGACTTCTGATGTCGGATTTCGGCAGGAGCAGATCAAGCATCCGCTCCTCGGCAATCCGCTCTGCTTTTTTTCTCACGGCCGACTGTTCTATCAGCTTGACGCCGTTGACCGTCAACTCCACAAGATCACGAACCATTGATTCGACATCGCGACCGACATAACCCACTTCCGTATACTTGGATGCCTCTACTTTGTTGAAGGGAGAATCGGTCAATTTTGAGAGGCGCCTCGCAATTTCCGTCTTTCCGACACCGGTCGGACCGATCAGAATGATGTTTTTCGGTTCAATCTCGTCACGAAATTCCTGCGGCACCTGCTGCCGACGCCACCGGTTCCGTAAGGCAATGGCAACGGATCGTTTGGCCTTGTCCTGACCGATGATGTATTTGTCCAGAGCTGCTACAATCTCTGATGGTTTAAGGTCACTCATATCAAACACCTATATCGTGCTGAAGATCATCTCAAAATGAGTTGATCCGTGTGTAATTTTCAATTTGCTGCGTGAAACTCTGATAGGGTTCCAGGAGTCGAGGGTCCCAGGGTTCGAGTGAAAAAACAAAAAAACAATCATCAAAACACAAAATTATTCAATTTCTTTTTCGCCCTTTCGTGATAAATGGGTTCTTCACATCCCATCTATCACATGGTTATTCCTCACTTGAACCCTCGAATCCTTGAACCCTTGGATCCTTTTTTCAACTGATGTTTAAAAGAACCAACAAAATCAAAATTCCTCTATTGTAATAGAATCATTGGTATAAACACACAGAGAAGCGGCAATGCGCATGGCTGCTTCCACAATTTGTCTGGCGGTCAAATCCGTGTGCCGCATCAGTGCCGTTGCAGCGGCCTGGGCCCCAACACCGCCGGATCCGATGCCGATGACGCCTTCATCGGGTTCGATGACATCGCCATTTCCCGATATGAGAAAAATGTTCTCGGCATCTATGGCGATCATGATCGCTTCCAATCGCCGTAAGTATTTATCGGTTCGCCAATCCCTTGCCAATTCCACTGCGGATCGGGTCAAATTCCCGTTATAGCGTTCCAGTTTGGATTCAAGCTTTTCCGATAGATGCAGCGCGTCGGCAGTAGCGCCTGCAAACCCGACCATAATTTTATCATGATATATCTTTCTGACTTTTTTTGCCGTGTGTTTGATGACATTATCATTGAGACTGACCTGTCCATCCCCGGCCAGTGCAACACGGCCTTTGTGTCGCACAGCCAAAATCGTGGTGCCGTGTATGTTGTTCATTGCTTATACCTTTGAGTAACGAGTTGCGAGTTACGGGTTACAGGTTGAATTTATCAAAACCGTCCTATCACAATCATCCTCTTTGTTTCTCATCATAAGGTTCATGTTCCCTCGTTGCATGCAAATAACAAGGTCTAACCCGGAACACGCAACCCGCAACCCGAAACTCGCAACCGGCCTATTTCCTCGGATGTGCTTTATCGTAAGCTTCCATCAATCGATCGATGCTGACATGGGTATATTTCTGCGTAGTGGAAAGGCTTTTGTGACCAAGCAACTCCTGTACGATCCTTAAATCAGCGCCTGCGTCAAGCAAGTGTGTTGCAAATGAATGGCGGAATGCATGTGGTGAAACCGGAACGGAAATGCCGCATGCCTTTGCGATTTTATCAAGAATACGGGCAATGGAACGCGCTGTCAATCGCGTCCAATTTTTATTCAAGAACAGCGGCCGGTCCAAAGAAAAATCACCTGCTTTCGAATTTTGCTGAACGGCTTCTTTAAGTTTCCGACGATAATTCAATAAAGATTGCATCGCTTTTTTGCCGATGGGAACGATCCTTTCCTTCTTCCCTTTTCCCATCACCCGAATGACGCTGGAATCAAAATCCACATCCTGCACATTCAAACCCGCCAGCTCAGACACGCGGATCCCGCATGAATAAAGCGTCTCAAAAATCGCACGGTTTCTGGCGCTCAACAAGGTTTCTGTTTGAACAGAATCCAGCAATCTGAACATATCATCGATGGGAAGATACGTTGGTATGCTTCTTTCTTGCTTCGGTGTTAAAACGGCATCCGCAGGATTTCCATCAATATAACCATGTTTCACAAGATATCTGAAAAATGAGCGGATGGTGGAGAGTTTTCGTGCGATGGTCGATTTCTTGTTTTTTTTATACAGATAACCGAGATATCCCCTGATGGCCAACCCGGAAACATCATCGAGGCAGAACGTTTTTGATTTGTCACCCTCATTGGTTTTAACAAACCCGCTTGTTTTAAGATAGCTGGCGAATTCTAAAAGATCTTTTCGATACGCCCGGCAGGTATGCTTTGAATATCCTTTCTCCACTGAAAGGGCATCAAGAAAAGATTTTATTAATTCGTCCATTTTATGCAACTTTTCGAGATTTTTTCTTTAATCTTGAAATCTTCCTGCGATAAATGGTTGCCATTTTTGAATTTTTCTCTCCGGTTGCCTTATTCCGTTTGATCTTCAACGCCTTGATTTGGCGTTTAACCTCTCTTACCGTACCGGATCCCTTCTTTTTGACCTCTTCCTTAATATTCTTGGCCACCTTAATGGCGCTCAAAAGATCCGATTTGTTCATGCCATGAACGCCCGTGATCTCAGGGATCGCCAGCGCGACTTCTTTGAGTTCTTTGACCGTCATCTTATCGAGGGGTTTTTTAAACTCGCCTGTTTTATCTTCAGCCATAACCGTAATATCTCCTTTCCCAATCTGTTGAAAAACGATAGCGGAAGCTCCAAGCCCCCGCATTTTTATCTGATATCAAGTGTTTAATATTTTTTGCAGACAGCAAACCAAATGCTGCGGCAAAATTTTTTTATTAAACAACTTTTTTAAATTGTGTCAACAGTTACTTTCGTTTATGGGTCATGTTTCCGTGAACCTGCGCTTTATTCCTTCTCCATGGCCACCAATCGAAGACTGACTTTCACCATTTTATCGACCACCGGCATAAGGATAATTAAACCGGGACCTTTTGCCTTTATCACCCGTCCCAGTCTGAAAATGACGCCCCGTTCATATTCATTCAAAATCTTTAATGCCGCTGTTAGAAAAAAAATAATCAGTATAATAATGGCAATGGGTGTTATGGCGTTCACAGTTCTTCTCCTTTTTCAATGGCTTCCACTTCAAGAACCAGGTTTTCCATTTTGACCACCCGAACTTTTGTACCTTCCTCTAAAGAAGAGCGGGCTTTTGCAAACCACAGTTCACCGTGGACAAAAACTTTTCCCTCCGGTGCGATCTTCTTTTTAACCACACCGATTTCACCCACCAGTCCGCGATCGCCTGTTTTCGGTTTTGACATTTGAGCCTTGAATGCCAAGCCGGCGACCCCGACAAAAAAAGCTGAGACCGCTGTGATCGTCGGAATCAACACCTGCCATGCGATCCGAAACTGGTCCTCTTCCCCTTCAAACAGCATCAAGGACCCCAGAAGAAGCGAAATCACACCTGCAGTGCTTAACAATCCAAAACTGGTAATCTTCATTTCCATGATAAAGAATACAATGGAAAGGATAATCAGCAGGATCCCGGCATAGTTCACCGGTAAAGTCTGGAAAGAAAAGAAGGCCAAAATGAGGGCGATCCCCCCAACGACGCCAGGGAAAATGGCGCCCGGATGCGAGAGCTCAAAATATAAGCCGGCCAACCCGATCATCATGAGTATATAAGCAATATTCGGATCGCTAATGGTTTTCAGTATTTTGGTTCGAAGGCTCTCTTGCAAAACTTTTCGTCCGGCTTCCTTGAGATTCAGTTTTCCTTTGCCTTCAATCTCCCTGCCATCGATCTGCCGGATGAGATCGTCAATATCCGTAGCAATGATATTAATGATATTCTGTTCAAGCGCTTCCTTTTCCGTCACAGATACGCTTTCCCGAACCGCTTTTTCCGCCCATTCCGCATTACGTCCGCGTTTATCCGCAATGCTTTTCACATAGGCTACCATGTCGTTGGTAACCTTTTCCGACATGGTTTCTCCGATCTCTTTCCCACCGGATGCCACCGGGTGGGCAGCGCCGATATTGGTGCCCGGCGCCATTGCCGCAACGTCCGCCGCCATGGTAATCATGACCCCTGCGGAGGCAGCTCGCGCGCCGCTGGGAGAAACGAAGACAACAATCGGGATGTCCGCTGCGTACATCGCCATGACAATCTTGCGCATGGATTCGGCAAGTCCTCCCGGTGTATCTAATTCTATGATGAGGCAGGCGGCTTTTTCCGTATCTGCTTTCTTGATTCCCCTGGTAATAAAATCAGCAATTCCCGGACTGATGGCATCGGAAACGCGAAGGATGTAAACGTCATTTTTTTCAGCAAATACAGATCCGATGCAAACGAAAAAAACGAACATAAATACAAAGAATCCACATAAGGGTTTCATCTGATTTCCTATATTAAGTTTCCAAAACATCAATAATTTGCTGGGAGGCTAGAATGCCGGAAAGCTTGAAGGCAAATACCATAGATTCCCAGCCTCCCAGCTTCCTATCCACCCAGACCCATTGCGCTCATAAGCTTTTTCATATCCTCCCAAACAGCACGCTTTTTCTCCGGATTCCGAAGCAAGTAAGCCGGATGGTATGTCGGCAATACCTTGATCCCCATAAAATCATGAAATTCTCCTCTTAATTTAGAAATGGGTATTTCACTCCGGAGGAGCGTTTGGGCGGCAAATGTTCCCAGTGCACAAATAAAATCAGGTTTGATGACCTTGAGTTGTCGTTCCAGAAAAGGCTTGCAGACCTCTATTTCGCTGGGTTTCGGGTTCCGGTTTCCGGGTGGACGACATTTAATGATGTTGCAGATATAAATCCTTTCGCGCGTGAGGTGCATGGCTTCAATGATTTTGCTCAGAAGCTGTCCGGCTGCACCTACAAAAGGAACGCCCCTTTTGTCTTCCTCGTATCCCGGTCCCTCTCCCACAAAAACAAGCCGGGCATTCACATCGCCTTCCCCGAAAACGATCTGTGTCCGCGTCTCGCAAAGACCGCATCGCCTGCAACGCTGCAGATCCGAACGAATATCCGCCATGGTTTCAGTTGGGAGCTTTTCCGGGATCTCCCCCCAATGGCGAACCATCCAAAGACTCTTTGAGTTGCAATTAAATCCGCTGCAACCCATATCCGCCATATAACTCAGGGTATTGGAAACATCCGCCAGCCATTCAGCAATCTCATTCGGACAATTTGCATTTTTTTCTAATAAACGTTCATCCATCTTCATAACGTCTCGATTGGGGTTAATTTGAAGTTTCCCCATAACAGGATTGGCAACATGCTCCGTTATTTTTTGCGTTGAGCTGCAATGCGATCAAGCAGGCGGTGCGCGATCTCATTTTTTCCCATCAGCGGCAGTACCTCATTTTGCCCATCTTTATAGTAAAACGTCACGCTGTTGGTATCTGCCTCAAACCCAGATCCTATCTGCCCAACAATATTCCCTACGATCATATCAAGTTTTTTCGCAGCCAGTTTGCTGGTGGCATTTTGTTCAAGATCTTCTGTCTCGGCTGCAAATCCCACAAGAAACACCTCTTTTTTATTTTTGCCGAGCTCGGATAGAATATCCGGATTTCGAACAAGCTGCAATGTCATTTCTGCCTGGTCTTTTTTAATTTTCTGCGTCGACGTCAGCTTCGGTCGGTAATCAGACACCGCAGCAGCTTTTATAACGATATCGGACTGATCCATATGAGCGAATACGGCATCTGCCATTTCCTTGGCCGTCCGGACACCGACTTTGCGCACATTTAATGGATCCGGCAAATGCGTAGGACCGGCTACCAGAATGACTTCTGCTCCCCGATGTTCGGCTGCCCTGGCGATCTCATACCCCATTTTCCCTGAAGACGGGTTGCTGATGAAACGGACCGGATCGATGGATTCATGGGTCGGTCCGGCCGTAACGAGTATTGTTATGCCCCTCAGATCCTGGGTTCTTAAACATTTCACCAATCTATCCAGAATCGCATCCGGGTCGGGAAGGCGGCCCGGGCCCGTGGTACCGCAGGCCAGATCACCGGAGCCGGGAGAGAGGACAGTCATGCCATCCTGTTCCAAGATTTCGATATTTCGCTGAACCGCCTTGCTTGTGTACATGTGGGTATTCATGGAAGGGCAAATCAACTTCGGCACTGTTACAGCCATCATGAAGGTCGTTATGGCATCATCTGCAATTCCACAGGCGATTTTCCCGATAATATCTGCTGTTGCCGGGGCAATGACGACGGCATCCGCTTCTTCCGCCCATGCGATATGGCCGATGGAAGCATTATTGCCCCCTTCGAACAGACTCGAGCAGACCCTCTGACCGGACAACGCTTCAAATGTTAAAGGGCCTACAAAACGCCGCGCATTCTCCGTCATCAAAACCCTTACAAGGGCGCCCTGCTTTTTCAACAACCTCAGAAGCTCAACACTTTTATATGCAGCGATTCCGCCGCTTATGCCCAATATGATGTTTTTATTTTCTAATATATTTTTCATTAAGGTATCCAATTGATAATTATTAATTGTTTTTGGGGGCGACCCATATGTCCACCTGGGTACCATATCCATTTTCCGCCAGGGTGATCACACACCACCGGTTTCCCTTTTCAAACAAAAGCAGGGAGCGGGGGCCTTGAAAACCGCTTACCGATCGCCAATTGTCTTTGGTCATGTTGCTTTTAAAAAATTGAATTAACGTCTCGCTGTCTATTTTTCCGGCAAGCGATAAAACGCCTGCAGAAATATTTACTGTCTTGAAAACAGATGATATCCGCCGGTTCAGTTTCAGCTCGCCGGGAATGAGAATATCATCAAAATCATGATAGACAGGTGAAGCCCGGCGTTGCTGCAGCGAGCCCTTTCTGTCGGAAGATGCGTTCTCGATGGGCTTTAGAACACTGCATCCCGTTATCATGAGTATCACCAAAATGACGATGCCTGCATAGAATTTAATGCTGCTCGTTGTTTTCATGGTGCTGTCGCATGGTCGGATTGGTCATTTAAGGTTTAGGGCTCACTTTAGCCCTTCCAATTTACGGTTATTTATATTATCCTATTGTTAAGCGGCTGTCAAAAAATGAATCTTCCCGTGCTCACGCATGGGACATCGCCCCAACCGTAAAAGGATTCTTTCGATGAACACCAAATCAGCAATTATTGCATTTTCTCAAAGCGAAAAAATAAAAGCCGGTCTCATCTGGGCTTCTCAGACGATTGAGGCCAACATGGGCATCTCCGAACCCGAAAAGAGAGGTTCGGAAAGGATTATTTCAGCATTGCTGAATATGATTGCCAATGAAATTCATTTGGTTATGAAAATGGCTCCCCATGAAAGGTGGGATGCGGTGATGAAGCATATCGATACCGCTGTGGTCATGGTGAATTCAAATGTCGCGCACGATGCCACCTTTCATCTGTCAAAAGCCCTCAGCCAGGTCACCAGCATCGGGCATGAGAGCATGACGCTTTTAGCTGAAAAAAACCTGCTATAACCGCTTTACCCCAATAGCCAGAGACACAAAAGCCAGCAGGGTTACTCCGGCCGATACCAGGCAGGTTGCCATGATCCCGCCTGCCTGCCATATGCCCCCCCCGATCAGAGCACCCAACATCCTTCCGACACCTGCCGTCGCAAAGAATGCCGACATCATGGTTGCGCGATATGCAGGCAACAATTCCGTACACAGAGATATGCTCGTTACAATCATAAACTCAAAGGATAGAAAAATTAAAAAAATACCCGCCAACGCCGATGCCAGATTTTTGCCGACAAAAGGAAGAAGCAGGTAGCAGAGAACCGTGAGAATTAATCCAGTTTTAACCGATCTCTTTAACCCCAAGCGGTCCGAGAAAGACGCGGTCATGCTTTCTCCGCAGAGCTCAGCCAGTCCGATGATGCTTGTGCCCAACCCGAGCGCCACAATGCTGATGTCGAACGAATCCTCCAACCATGCGCCATAGACCACAAACAGGTTGTCGTTGGCAACGCTGATAAAAAAAGCATAACCCAAAGCCCCGACAGCGGATCGGTCTTGCATGAGTTGCCGCCAGGCAAGCCCGAATACGTCTTGCGTACGGATCGCTTTCCTTGAATGTAAATCCACCGGAATCAAGAACCACAACAAAACCAGCCCCATAAGACCCATGCCGCCCATTGCAAGAAAAGGCGCTTGCCATCCCATCCAGTTGATCAGCAAAGCAATAGCCGGGATACCCAGAAGCGTACTGCCCGCCCAGCTCATTTCAAGAAATCCGATGGCCAACCCCCGTCGCCGATACGATATTTCCCTTCCCACATACGCCTGAATCGCTGGATCGAATATGGTCTTGCCCAAACCTGCCATCAACAACGCAGCCATCACTACGGCATATGATGGTAAAAAGCCCGCCCATAACATACCCAAAACCAGCAGGCACACGCCGCACATCATCATGAAGCGGTATCCCAAACGATCCGCTATCGGGCCAAAAAACATCCCCATAACGGCGGTGGCTTGATTCACGGCGATAATTGAGGTGACGGCTGTAAGGGAAACCCCCAAGCCACGGCTGAGAATCGGTGCAAACGGGTAGGCAAATCGTCTGGATGTGTTTAAAAGAAGCCGGCAAAAAATGGCTGCACTGATTCGCACCACCATCTGTACGCTTGTCCTGCCATCGATTATACGGCTTTTCTTAATAGTTTTGCCTGGTTGTCGATCCATTTTTCCATTTCTATTGCGTCATCATGGTTGATGGCCGACAACTGATTAAGCGCTTCTCGAATATCTTTGGCGCCTTTATTGAATACCATCTTTACGGAATCATACTCCCGGGTGAGATCGCGCAAGGAAAGTCGATGAACCGGCTGTTTTATTTGCATCTTTATCAGTTCCCGAATTGATTCCCAACTGTCCCGTCTGGTCTGGCTGTCGAGTGACGTTAATTCATCAACATGCTTGATCTGTTTTTTCCGAAATCGTGAAAAAAAATACTTTTGAAGATAGGTGGTCCATGCCAATATAATGATCACCGACAATAAACCGCCGACAGCGGCCATCATAACCGGGTCTTCAACCGGTAAAACACCGGATTTCATGAAGGCCATTTCCGCCAGCCCACCACCTAAAATGCCGACGATCAAACCGGCAAATAAATACTTGATTCTATATTTCCGAACACGCCTGCGATAACTTATCAGCGATTCGACCAGGTGCGAGAGACGTTCTCCATGCGTCTCAACAAATGTCGCCAAATGATCAAGACGATGACGAGGAGCCTGCAAAATTGCTCGCTTCAGCTCCTCGCGCTGATTTTCAAGAAGTTTTAAAAAACTCATATCATTCGCAACATTGCTTGGTTTTTGAGTCAATGCATTGGGCGAATAGGTTAAATGAATCGTCGGTATGTCTTTCCGGCCCGTAATTTGTGAAAGATTCCAGCATAATGTTCCGTATACCTGGAGCAAATCAACCAAGGAGGCACACTCATCGATCCTGTTCAGCACAAACAAGACACGATCTTCAAATGTGCGGGTCGGCAATGTTTCCCGAAGACTCGTATGGGCCTCCCTGACGGTTCCTGCTTTATGCGGGTCGAACAAGACAAGAACCAGATCTGCAATCTGTGCAAAATCACCGATAACATTCTGATAATTATACCCCCGATCTCTTTCGGTAATGCTGTCGAGCATACCGGGTGTATCAATGATCGCGAGGTTCCTTAAAAAAGGAGAATTGACTTTCTTTAAACGAAAATGCGCGGAAAACCGTTGCCCGTGTTTTTTAAGTGAGTCAAACGGGTATTCAGGATCGTTCAAGAGGAACTTGCCGTCGCGCTCCTCGTTCACACGAATGGGTTCCTCTGCGGATGCTGATCCATCATAGGTTAATACGGTAAAAGAATCATCCGTCGGCGCTTGGCCTGTATCCTGTATCCGTGCTCCAAGAAAATCGTTTATCAGTGTGGATTTTCCGGAAGAGTAATTGCCGAGCAGCAGAACAAGGGGCTTCCACTTGATGTTGGTCTCCAACGGTGCTTCGCTGTATCCATATTTTATTGCCACCGGGGTTAAATAATTTTCAACCATGGCCAGCAAATCTGTCCTCAGCGAATTAATAAAATTTTCGCGATTCATGCATTCCCTTTGTTTGGGTGATAATTCCGTTATTATCCAACGCGAGCGGTCTAAAGTTATCAAAGCCGTTAATTTGTGTCAACATGAGGCTTATTATTTGTTTTCTTACCTTAACTGATTTAGAAATTCAAAACCTTGACCTCAGTAAATGATAGTGATAAAATAGCTTTGATACGGTTTTCAATACTGCAATTTGTATAACAAGGAGGGAACGAATGGGGGATAACACAATCGAGTGCCCAAAATGCGGACATAAAAACGAGGCATCGGCGGTTGAATGCGATAAATGCGGCGTTACCTTCTCCTTATTCTTTGGAAACACCAAAAAGGACAAGGAAAAAACGCCGGCGCCTCAGCTTAAAGAACGCAAAGGCGCTGGAATAAAAAATTTAACCCAATGCCCAAAATGCGGTCATACGGTCATTGCGTCCGCTGAAGAATGTATTAAATGCGGCATTATTTTTCAAAAATATTTCGAAGTCCAGGAGCGCAAACAGAAAGAGGAACAGGAAAAAGCCGAAGCTGAAAAAAAGGAAAGAAGAGAAAAAGAAAAAGCCGAAGCTGAAAAAAAGAAGCAGATGCAGAGGGAAAAGGCTGAAAGGGAAAAGGCTGAGGCTGAAAAAAAGAAACAGGAAGAAAAAAATAAGGCAGAAGCTGAAAAAAAGGAAAGAGAAGAAAAACAAAAAGCCGAGGCTGAAAAAAAGAAACAGGAAGAAAGAGAAAAAGCTGAAACATTGCCCCCCCCCCAGGAAAAAGAAAAAAAAGAAATCGAAAATGCGGCCCAAAAAGAAATAGAATCCACTGAAAATTTAAAAAAAGAACTGGAAGCATTGAGGACCGAAGCTGAGACGCTTAAAAATGAAAAAATCGAAAAAGAAAAGGAAGAAGCCTTAAAAAAAGAAACGGAAGAAAAAGAAAAGGAAGAAGCGCTCCATAAAGAAGCGGCAGACCAAAAAAGGATTCAGACGCTGTCTTCAGAGACGGACGCCTTGCGATCCGAAGCTGAGGCTTTAAGAAAGGAAAAGGAAGCACTTGAGAAAGCCGCTGCCTTAAGAAGAGAGCAGGATGAAAAAGAAAAAGCCGAAGCCTTAAGGAAAGAGAAGCAGGAGCAAGAAAAGGCCGAAGCAATCAGAAAAGAAAGAGAAGACCAGCTAAAAAGGATGGAAACCATTTTGAAAACACTGGTACCCAAGCCTAATTATGCAGCATTACTCAAAAAGTACGAAGGCAAAGAAATCGGAGTCAACTTTGATGACCCTGCAGAAATTAGAAGCGCAAGATTAGCCAAAGTGAATGAAGATCATTTCAGCATATTGAATATGGAGAACGAGTTGTTGTACAGCTATTCTTTCAACAACATCGTCTCGATCGTTGAAGCAATGGATGGCGTGCCGGTTGAAGCATCCGGCCAAAAAGCCACCTATCCGATCGTTGTAAGGGTTCTCCACTTGATGGTTAAGAAAAAATGGAGCTTCATCTAGATGACGATACCTGCTGAAGCACATCCCTGAAAATTGACAGGCAGGTATCGATTTCTTCGGAAGTCACCGTAAGCGCAGGCGAAAACCTTATACTGTTTTCACTGCAACCCAGCAGCAGCAATCCCTTTTGAAACGCCTCCCGGATGATGACGTTTCTCAAGTCGCTGTGGGGTTCTTTTTTCTCGCGATCTTTCACCAACTCCGCACCGATCATTAGCCCCTTCCCTCGAACATCACCTAAAAATTCATAATCCGACATGAGATCGGATAATCCCCGCATCAATTTATCCCCTTGAATTGCCGCGTTTTCCATAAGGCTGTCTTCAATGAGTTCAATGGTAGCCATAGCCGCTTGGCATGAAACCGGATTTCCTCCGAAAGTGGAGGCATGCGATCCAGCCTCCCAATCCATGATATCCGATTTTGCAACAAGTGCACCAAGCGGCATGCCGGATGCAATTCCCTTTGCCAGTGTCATCATATCCGGAATTACGCCGAAATGCTCCATGGCAAACATTTTTCCCGTACGCCCCATGCCGGATTGCACTTCATCCGCCACATAAAGGATATTATACTTCTTTGCTATTTTATAAAGCTCCCGGTGAAAATCCGGCGGCGGAACGATATATCCCCCTTCACCTTGAATCGGTTCCACAAAGATACTGGCTACTTCTTCAGGAGGTATCGTGGTTCGAAACAGCGTTTCCTCTACCCATTTCACACAGTCCAGCTCACAGCTCGGGTAGGTTAAATTGTAAGGACACCGGTAGCAGTAGGGATAGGGGATGTGCGTTATACCCGGGACAAACGGATTATAATGCTTTTTTTGAACCGTTTTGCTGGCCGTCAGGGAGAGCGCCCCCATGGTGCGACCGTGAAATGCACCGAAAAATGCAAGGTTCAATTCTCGTTTGGTATGCCATCTGGCAAGTTTGAAAGCGGCTTCGACAGCCTCGGCGCCGGAATTTCCAAAATAGACTTTCCAGTCTTTTTTATCGGAAACGAGGGATGCAAGCTTCTCTGCTAAAGCGATTTGAGGTCGATAATAAAAATCCGTGCCCGACATATGCAGGAGCAGGTCAGCCTGTCTCTTGATGGCCGCCACCACTTTCGGGTGACAGTGGCCGGTTGAACATACGGCGATGCCCGCTGTAAAATCTAAAAATACATTGCCATCGACATCGTGTATCCATACCCCCCTCCCCTTTTCGGCAACCAGAGGGTATCCCCTGGTATATGACGGTGAGACAAAGTGTTGATCGAGGCTGATCAACGCGCTGGCCTTTGGACCGGGAAGATCTGTTTTGATGATAGGCTGTTTCATAATCACCTCTTTTAATTGCTTGTATGCCGCTTTAATATGGTTTTTTGCAAAATCAGTCAAATTAGCCATATGATTACCGGATATACTTACGATCATTTGAGGTGTTCGTCAATAATAGCAAAAAAAAAGATTTTTTGATCCGACAGATCACCGGCGTCCTGTTTGTCCCTCTCACCGGGCATGCCATGAAAACCCGGTATTAAGCTTCACGGTTGTCTTGGGCGGCGTGCTCATTTTCTCAAGCAGCGGAGGAATCTTATCACAGTATCTGAAACCAAAGGTCTTGAAGACCGTGCTTTGGCTATTATGCGGCCTGCTGCTTCTTATGATTATTACGGTGGACAGTCAACGGTTGCGCCTCTGTCCTGGCGTCTATCGCCGCGGCTCAAATGGCCATCAGTTCAGGTCTGAAAATCCTGTTTCTGTATTCTGCCTCCTGTATTCTGTATTCTTTTTGTTTTTTTTATAGTATGTCCAAATATCTCTGACTGGTCCAAAAGGACCCGGTTTTATTCAATGGAATAATATGAAAATACTTCTGATCTACCCCTATTTTCTGGATGAGCGGATTCATACATATGACATCAGCGTGCCCCCCATCGGCCTGTATTATGTAGGGGCCGTCCTCAAGGAAAACGGTTATGACGTGGACATACTTAACTGGCATGCGATCCATTCATCACCCAAAATAATCAAAGAAACCCTGATCCGAATAAACCCGGATGTAATCGGATTCTCCATTTTACATGCCAACCGATTTGGGGGAATCGAAATCGCCGGCATTGCCAAAGCACTGAACCCTGAGGTGAAAATCGTTTTCGGCGGCGTTGGCGCGACGTTTTTATGGCGTCATTTTTTAACCCATTTTAACGCCATCGATTACATTGTGCTGGGGGAAGGAGAATACACTTTTTTAGCGCTTGTCAGATGCTTTGAGAAAAAAGACGATACCGCCATAAAAAACATCAACGGGATTGCGTTCCGACAGCAAACCGGCCCGTATCAGACAAAACCGGCTGATGTCGTTCAGAATCTGGACCAACTTCCCATACCGGCAACGTATTTTCAGTATCAGCATGTTTCCTTTACCAGGGGATGCCCCGGGAACTGTACGTTTTGTGGTTCACCCCAGTTCTGGGGGCATCGGGTCAGGACGCATTCACCGATCTATTTCGTCGATCAACTGGAATGCCTTTATCACAAAGGTATTCAGTCCTTTTATTTCTCAGACGATACGTTTACATTCAAAAAAAAACATGTCCTGGCCATCTGCAAAGAAATCATTGCAAGAGGGCTGAATATCACCTGGGTTGCCATTTCCCGGGTGAACACGGTTGATGATGAGATCCTTGGATGGATGCGAAAAGCCGGATGTACACAAATCAGCTACGGTATTGAGAGCGGCTCGGAAAAGATCCGGCGCAAATTCAACAAGCGCATTCAAACCGAACAGATAAAAAAAGCATTCGACAGCACCCGATCCTACGGCATTTTACCTCGGGCTTATTTCATATACGGAGCCCCCGGCGAATCCCGGGAAACGATACAAGAAACCATCCGGCTGATCCATAATATCAAGCCATTGGGTGCGATTTTTTATATACTTGATATTTTTCCAGGAACGAAACTGTATGAGGACTTTAAGAAAAAGGAAAAGCTTTCAGATGACATATGGTTGAATCGGGTGGAAGATATTATGTATTTTGAGTCGGATCCCGCGCTCTCCAAAGAAGCAATCCTGGAATTCGGAAGCCTATTAAGAAGCGATTTTCATAAAAGATTACCTGGATTCATTGAGGATATCGAACTGATTAGCGATAAAACATTTGATCGGTTTCATGCGGATTTTTATTCGCGAATGGGGATGACCTTCACCCATGGAGATTATGCAAAAATAGATGCAATTGCGGAAAAAGAGATGATTGCGGAAAAACTTTTTCTAAAATCCCTTTCCTATTTTCCCGATATTCGTGCATATCTGGGGCTTGGTATTCTTTATCAAAAACAAAGATCTTTTCAAAAATCCATGGAAATCATTGCCCAGGGGCTCTCACATTTCTCCGAAGGAATGGATTTGCGTATTTGTCAGGCTATTAATCATATGAATTTGAAAAATTTTGACGCCGCTCTGTCGATTTTTCTCGAGTATCAAACACTGCCGCATGTGATTTCCTATATCATTGAATGCTACAGGCAAATTGGGGATTTTGAGAACGCGAAAACATTTAGCGATAAAAAAGGATTCCAGGAGCCAAGAATCCAAGGAGTCGAGTTAAAAACCAAAAAATAAAACCAATCACGAAAACACGAAATTTTTCTATTTCTTTTTCGTGATTTCGTGATAAAGGGTTCTTCACAATTCTGAAAACGCCAAAGGCATACACAGTTACGCTATGAAATTTCAACCATTCCATCCGCCCTTTTACCTCTCAAACACCTATACGCAGACCTTTCTGGCCAGCCTGAAGCTTCGCACCTTGGGAAACAACCCCATGATTCGTTTTGAAAAACATGTCATTCTTGACACCAGGGACGGAAACAGGCTTTCAGGCTATTACTCACCCCAAAACGCAGGCAATCCCAAAGGGCTAGGCATTCTCCTCCACGGTTGGGAGGGCAGTTCCCAATCAACGTATATTTTACAGTGCGGCAAGCATCTATATCAAAATGGCTATGCTGTTTTCCGCCTGAATTTCAGGGATCACGGCGCCAGCCATCATCTGAATAAAGGCTTATTCTATGCAACGCTGCTGGACGAAGTTTTTGAGGGGGTTCGGCTGGCATCCCGGTTCTGTGAAAACGTACCGGTGCTTCTGGCGGGATTTTCATTGGGCGGCAACTTTGCGATCCGGATAGCAGCAAAATATTCGAACGGCGACCACCATCATTTGTCCCGTGTTATAAGCATCAGCCCGGTTCTCGATCCGGAGAAATCCACCGATCGAATTGACGGCAATCCCTTGATACGAAGCTATTTTTTAAGAAAATGGCGCAACTCCCTGAAGTTGAAACAACGCCTTTTCCCGGAAGCTTACAACTTTAAGGAAGTTTTAAAGCTGGATACCCTCCGAAAAATGACCGACGAATTGATCCATCACTACTCGGACTACTCGAGCTCACATGAATATTTCAAGAGCTACAGTATTCCACCGGAAGCCATCAACCATCTGACGCTGCCGCTAAGCATCATTGCTGCGGCGGACGATCCGATCATTCCGGTAGACGACTTTTATGCCATAAAAACCGCCGTCGGAACCGACCTGATCATCCATGCCCAGGGAGGGCACAATGGCTTCCTTGAAGGTATTTTCAAGCCCGCCTGGTATGACAGGTATCTGGTGGATATTTTTAAGTAAAGAATCCGGGTCCAAAGGGCCTAGCTTTGGAATAACCCCCAACCCGGCTATACCGGAAAATACAAATGCATTCTTGTAAACATCGAACGTCGAACATCCAACGTTCGATGTTCGATGTTCATGGGTTTCACACAACTTTAGCGAAGTCCGTTTAATCCGTATCCTAAATCCCGCGCAACCATGATGCGTTTTCATTGCTTTTGTTTTTTCCCGCTCCGCACGACTTCCTTGATCCGCTGAATATGTCCCCGCCCCAATCCTTTAACTTCGCAGCCGAGCTCAAAATATCTATGAATAGCCGTATCGTCCAAGATGCCGAAACAGTCGATAATAGCCATGGCGTTTCCTGCCATCTCCACCACGTTCTCAGGAGAAAGGTTTAAATATGCATGATGCCTGACTGCCAATACGACGGCATCCACCCCTTTCAGAGCGTGTGCGATATCGGGTTGCATACGGGTCTCGGACAGACCTTCCTGGTTACGGAAAAACCGCGCCCACGAATGCCCCGGCGCAGGGTATGTATCCTGTTTTTCAATTTCCCACCAGTGTTTGACATAGGGGTCGTGGGCTACGACATCTCCTCCCATTTCGGTCAATTTTCGAACAATAAGCTCTGAGCCGCTGTACCGGGTATCACCCACATCCTCTCTGTAAGATACTCCCAACAAGGCAATTTTTGACGCCGCAACAATTTTTCCCATATTCCGCAAAGCATCCCGGACAAGTTCCGCAACATGTATGGCCCGGGTATCGTTGATATCGATGGCCATGGGGGTAATCTTGAAAATATCATCATCAAATCCCATGAGTGTATTATACGCCCATACGCCCAAGCCGCCGTCCTTGGGCAGGCAGTATCCGCCGATACCCGGCCCGGGAAATATGAGGTTGGAATGGGTCGGTCGAACCTTGATGGCCTGAATCACCTTGGTAAGATCAACTCTGTTTCTTTCAGCAAAACGACTCCATTCATCAAGAAAAGCCAGGATGGTGGCCCGGTAAGAATTCTCCACTATTTTACATGTTTCGCTTTCAATGGGTTGATCCAGCACAGTTAACGGATATTTCTCGACATTGATAACGTTCGTAAGAAATTTTACGACCCGTTCGCGGGATGGTTCATTGATGCCGCTGCAAACACGCCAGAAATCGCGGATAGACGCCACGTATTTCCGCCCAGGCATGACGCGCTCGAATGAATGAGCTATCAAGGGCTCTGAATCATGGAGACCTCTTTTGGCAAAAGCCTTTTTGATGGTCGGGTACGCCACATATTCAGTGGTTCCGGGCGGCACGGTGGTTTCTATCAGCACCAGACAGTCGGGATTGATTTTTTGTCCGATGGTTTCAAGGCTGCTTTCCAAAGCAGCGATGTCCGCATGTCCGTTTCTGACATCGCCCAGACTCTCTTTATGGTAGTCGCACTGCACATCCACCACGACAATATCAGCCAAGGAGAGGGCATCATATGAGAATGAAGCAATAAAATTTTTTCGCTTTTTGACACACCGTTCAATCAGCGGCGCCACTTCCGGGTCTTCAGCTTCCACCGGCGACACACCCCGATTGATATAGGGTATTTTCCAGTAGGATCTAGGAGAGGGCCGCTGCATCCCGATGACAAAGTAATAGGGCTCACCGGATTCCGGATCGACTGAATCCGCTACCACGCCTGCCATCACCGCACCTACAAACCCCACACCCATAACCACGACGATTTCACGATTCAACGCTCGCTGAGCATCCACAAGCTTTTTAAGCCGTTTTTTTTCCTTCTGAAAATCCTTTGCGGTCGGTAAGGTAAACACCTCACCATTCGGGCAGACCGACACCTGATCCGTTTCTTTTCCGATCTTTTCTGTAACCCTTTTTGTCATAGCAATTTCTCCTTAAACGTAACGATGTTTTTATAAACTCGGCAATCATGAAAGATCGTTCTTCTTCCAATTAATTGAGAGATCGGATCAACTCTTTTGGAGACGATCCATCAAGACGCATACAACCGCTCTAACATGCGGGCCAAGCTTTCCTCCCACGGCCGCAGCGCAACCCCGAGTGTATTTTCAATTTTTGAGCAATCCAACACGGAATTGGCCGGTCTTATAGCCGGCGTTGGATATTCCCGGGTGGAAACGGCCTGAATCCTCCTGAGTATAAATGAATCATACTTAGCTGAAATTTCAAATATTTTTTTTGCAAACTCATACCAGCTTGTCCGACCTTTTCCACAATAATGATATGTTCCCCAAGGTACCTGCCTGTTTTCCTGAATCTGCCGAGCGATCAGCAAAATAGCCTCTGCAAGATCCGCCGCATCTGTCGGACATCCATGCTGATCATCCACAACACGGAGGGTCTCCTTCTCATGCCCCAGCTTAAGCATGGTCTTGACGAAATTAAGCCCGTAAATACTGTACAGCCACGCTGTCCGAAGAATGATATATTTCTTTGACCGGACAGCGACTTCCCTGTCGCCCTCAGCCTTGCTTTTTGCATAAACCCCGGCAGGCGCAACCGGGTCATCTTCGAAATAAGCACCTTCTTTTGTACCGGAATACACATAATCGGTGGAAATATGTATCAAGGGGATCCCCTTTTCAGCACAAGCTTCCGCCAAGTTGCGGGGGCCGTCCCTATTCACGGCGTATGCTGTATCCGCATCGGTTTCCGCTTGATCTACAGCCGTATAGCCAGCAGCATTAACCAGCATTGCAGGATTCATATCCCGGATCTTCTCCAAAACCGCTGCGGAATCCGATATGTCCAGGTCTTCAATATCGACCCCATCCAGCGTCATGCCGTATCGGAGTCCCCTGTCCATGAGTTCCCGACCGACTTGACCATTCGAACCCGTCACCAGTACATGCATTGCCGAATCAAACCTTTCACTTCGCAAACACCCTAATAAAACATAACCACAAAGGCACAAAGCACACAAAGTTTTTTCTTTCTTTTAACCTTTGTGTCTTTGTGGTTGCTTTTGCCATAAAAAATATTAAAAATTACCATCTTGAATCTATTGCGAAGTTTTTTTCCCTTTATCCACTTTGTTTTTGGGTTTTAATATCACTTCATCCTTTTTAATCATCCCGAATTCTTTTCTTGCAATACTTTCAATATACTCCGGATCATTTTTCAAACGATCGATGGTCCGGTAGAGGGACAGGTTTTCCTGTTTAAGCCTCTCGTTTTCCTGTAGCAATCGATCTCTGTCGCTTTTGAGCTTAAAAAGATCGGCAAGTCCGCTGTCGCTGAACATGATAAACAACAGCAGGCAAAAGAGAAGAAGAATCGATATGCCGACGAATATTCTTTGTTTGGTGTTCATTGGATACGCTATTCAATGTGATACGTCTGATTTTGGTTTTATATCGACGATATTCCGTATAACTTGAGCGATACTCACCATTTCAGGACTTCGCAATGCGAGTGAACAACCTGCATAGGAAAGCATTCCGGCCAGAATGGTGACGATCAATCCGGTGCATACCCTCCAAAAGTCCCTGATGTGCGGCTGCAGCATAAGCGTCATTGAAGCATACACCGCAAGGCCCATCACACCGGAACATAAAAGGGTTCTAATTGTAGAAAGCAGAAAATTCCGCCATCCCAAAAAGCCGATTTTTTTCTTTAATGCCCAGACCAATAAAAAAAGGTTGACCATGGACGCCACAGAGGTCGCCAAAGCGAGGCCGCCATGTTGAAGCGGCCCCATAAGGACAATGCCCAATCCGATGTTGACCATAACCGATACCACCGCCATTCGAACCGGTGTGCGGGTGTCCTGCAGGGCATAATACAACGAAACAACGATGCGAACGCCTGAAAACGCCCAGAGCCCGATGGCATAATACAGCAAGGCAATGGCCGTCATTCGCGTCGTGTTCATATCAAAAGCGCCTCGTTTAAACAAGAGTTCGATAATGGGCACGCGCAGCATAATGAGTCCCACCATGGAAGGCACGGTAATGAAAAGAACCAGTCGCATGGCATGTCCGAAGGTATCTCTGAGGGCGTCGTAATCCTTGGCGGCAGCCTGTCTCGACAAGCTGGGCAAGACGGCCGTGGCCGTGGCAATGGCAAATATCCCCAGTGGAAACTGTACCATACGGTCCGCATAATACAGGTACGAAACACTCCCTTCTGATAAAAAAGATGCCAGAAGCGTACTGATAAAAATATTGATCTGGTAAACTGCCGCCCCAAAAACAGCAGGGACCATCAGTTTGCCGATTTTTATAAGTCCCGGATGGAACAAGCCGGTCTTTTTCCAGAAACATACCCCCTCATGGACCAGAAAAGGAAGCTGCAGCAGTAACTGAAGCCCCCCTCCGATCAAAACGCCGACGGCCAACCCAAACACCGGTTCCGACAAATGCGGCGATAAAAAAAGAACCGAGGCAATCATGGCAAGATTTAAAAAAACAGGCGCCAGAGCCGGAGCGGCAAAATGATCCAATACATTGAGAATTCCCATAAAGAGCGCTACCAGGCCGATAAAAAAGATATAGGGGAACATGATACGTGTCAGCGCCACGGTAAGCCTGTATTTTTCAGGCGATTCAGTAAATCCCGGCGCAATGACATGGATAATGAGGGGCGTTATCAGCATACCGATGACGGTGGTCGCAACCAGCACAACCGAGAGCATCCGGATGGCTGCGCCCGCAAGCTGAAAAGCCTCTTCCCTGCCTTTATTCGTCAGATATTCCGTAAAGACAGGAATAAAGGCAATGGTCAGCGACCCTTCAGCAAAGAGCCTCCGCAAGAGGTTGGGTATTCTGAATGCGACAAAAAAAGCATCTGAAGCGAGACCGGCGCCGAAATATCCGGCGATGACCACATCTCTTAAAAACCCGAAAATACGGCTCAATAGCGTTGCCGAGCCTACGATGCCGGCGACTTTTGTTACACGAGAATTCTCTTTCTTGGTTCCAACCATCTACAGGTCGATCTCCAATCAAATTTCAATATTCTTAAAATTTGAAACGCTCAATTTAGGTAAAAAATGATTGACAAATACATCAATCATATATATTTAGAAAAATTTATGTGTGATTAACAACTGAAAAGGAGCTATCAACATTGGCAAATCATAAATCGGCATTGAAACGTGCCCGACAGTCTGAAATCAAACGTATACGAAATAAAACAGTTAAAACCAGAATCAGAAATGTTATCAAAGAAGTGCGCCAAGCTGCCGGCGAAAAATCGCGCGAACACTCTCTCAACACGCTGAATACGGCTAAATCATCCATTGACACAGCCGTTAAAAAGGGTGTGGTTCACAAAAGAACGGCTGCAAGGAAAATATCCCGCCTTTCAAAACTGATAAACAAAACTGCATAGGCTCAATTCACAGAATCGTTTTTTTATAAATCGACTGACTCTCCCGTACGATATGTTTCCAGGGAGAGTTTTTGTATGGTTCCTACCGGCTAAAAATCCTCGGTCAGACGGTAGAATACCGCCTCCGCTATCTGTTTTGAAAGCAATAAAATGGCGTTCTGTTTATTTTTGTCAGTCGCCTGTTTGTCTCCCGACACCACCGCATATGTTTCATCAGCTGATACGCCTGTTGCCGATCGCAGGGTTTTCCCCGCTGCATCTTTCAGTTTTACATCCACCGTAATTGAAATACGCCGCTCCTGTGACGTCAACGCCCCTGTCCGGGATACGGTCCAGGTTCTGATGCCGGTGATGCTGCCGGACAATATGGCTGCAGCATGCTCCTTTTCCGACAACGTCCCGCCGTACTTATGAATAAATTCATTTTTAAGGTCGTCGGTCAGTAATATATCGATACCGGTTTCAGTGCTTCGATTTTCAAACAGGCTGATGAAGAGTCTATTGATATCCGGCAGCACCTCCCCGCTTCCTGCAAATTGGTAGCCGCAGGAGCTCATTGCCAAAATAATATAACAGGATATCAGCAAACAAGTGGTCCGGGTGCTGGACATGCGTTTCGGCTTAAGCTTAAATAACAATATTAACAAGTTTTTGTTTAACAACAATAACCTTTTTGATGGGTTTACCGCTGACGAAGTGCAGTGCGCGTTCATCAGAGAGCGCTATGTGTTTGATCTGATCTTCGGTTGCATCCGCCGATACATTGAACCGGCTTCTGACCTTTCCATTCACCTGCACCACGATCAGCAATTCATCTTTAACGAGGGCATCCTCTCGATAGGTCGGCCACGTCATGGATATGACCGGCTGCTTATTCCCCATTGCCTCCCACAACTCCTCGGCAAAATGTGGAACGATGGGCGACAGCAACAGGGCTACCGTTTCCATGGCAAAGCGGATCACCTGATTTCTTTCCGGCATGTCTGCCAGGGTTTCAATCCCGTACAGAACGTTCACCAGCTCCATAATTGCACTGATGGCGGTATTAAAATGAAAGCGGTCCTCAATATCCCTGGTGACCCGTTTAATGGTTTCATGGGTTTTTATAAAAAGCGCTTTTATTTCATTTTCCAGTCCTTCAGCCGATCCGGTATAGGGCCGTACCTCCTTGATATTCGGCATGCAGGCGCCGGCCAGACGCCAAACGCGGTTTAAAAATCGAAACCCTCCCTCAACACCTTGCTCACTCCATTCCAAATCCCTTTCGGGCGGCGCTGCAAAAAGGCAGAACAGCCGGGTTGTGTCGGCACCGTATTTTTCAAGCAATATATTGGGATCAATGACATTCTTTTTTGATTTTGACATTTTTTCGACACGCCCGATGCTGACCTCTTTACCGCATTTTGAGCAGTATCGCCTTTCATTTTCTTCGCGAACCTCTTCAGGAAAAAGAAAACCGTGGTCCGGGCAGGATGCGGTTTCCTTACAGACCATCCCCTGTGTCAGCAGGCATGTAAAGGGTTCCTTATACTTCACAAGCCCCATAGAATTCAACACCCGCGTATAAAACCTGGAATAAAGCAGATGAAGGATGGCGTGCTCAACCCCGCCGATATATTGATCAACAGGCATCCAGTAATCCACTGCTTTCGGATCAAACATCCCATCCTGAAAATCCGGGCTGCAATACCGTTCAAAATACCAGGAAGATTCCACAAAGGTATCCATGGTATCAGTCTCCCTGTGCGCATCCGGACGTCCGCATTTTGGGCATGATGTTTTTACAAAAGATTCGAGAACCGGCAGTGGTGATCCCCCTCCCGCCAGCAAATCGGTGCTCTCGGGTAACACAATCGGCAGGTCTTTCTCAGAAACTGAAACATCACCACAGGCTTTACAATGGACCATGGGGATAGGAGCCCCCCAGTATCGCTGACGGGAAATTCCCCAGTCGCGCAATCGAAAGCTGACCGTTTTTTGACCGATTTCGTTTTCTTCAAAGTATAAAGCCATCGCTTCCTGAGCAGCCGTATGCTTCATGCCGTCAAACTGACCGGAATTGATCATGATGCCCTCGCCGGTGAAAGCCTCGGTCATCCCCTCCGCCGCCAGGTCTTCATTTTCAGGCCTAACAACGACGATGATTTCAAGTCCGTACTTTTTTGCAAAGTCGAAATCCCTTTGGTCGTGTGCGGGGACGCTCATAACCGCACCCGTTCCGTATTCCATTAAGGCAAAGTTGGCTGTATATATCGGCATTTTTCTTCCGCTCATGGGATTAATGCACCATGCACCGATAAAAACACCTTCTTTTTCGTAATTCTCAACCGCCTTTGCTGATCGATCCTGGAGTGACATGCGTTCGATAAACGCCGCTACATCTGATTCTTCCGCCGTTCCTTGTGACAGCTTAAGAACCAGCGGGTGCTCAGGCGCCAGGCACATAAATGTCGCTCCGAAAATCGTATCCGGCCGGGTTGTGAAAACGGCGATTTTCTCCTCCGCCGTTCCGTTCTCAATCCAAATAGGAAAACGTATTTCAGCGCCCACGCTTTTGCCGATCCAATTCTTTTGCATGGTGATGACCTTCTCGGGCCACCCCGGAAGCCTGTCACAGTAAACCAACAGGTCTTCCGCATAATCCGTTATACGGAAAAACCATTGCCAGAGTTTTTTCTGCCGCACCGGTTTCCCGCACCGCCAGCACATACCGTCTTCAACCTGCTCATTGGCCAATACCGTTTGACAGGGCTCGCACCAGTTAACATATGATTCTTTACGATAAGCCAGCCCCGCTTCAAACATCTTCAGGAACAACCATTGCTCCCATCGATAATATTCGGGTTTGCAGGTCGCCAGTTCCCGTTCCCAGTCATATGAAAATCCGATCCGCTTCAATTGAGACCGCATGTTATCGATATTCTGATAGGTCCACGTTGCCGGATGGCTCTTATTGGCAATGGCCGCATTTTCAGCAGGCATGCCGAATGCGTCCCACCCCATGGGGTGCAGCACATTAAAACCGCACATTCTTTTGTAACGGGCGACCACATCCCCGATGGTATAATTTCTTACATGTCCCATATGGATATTTCCAGAGGGATAGGGAAACATCTCAAGCAGATAATATTTTTCTTTCTTTTCATCCACATGAACTGCAAACAGCTTTGATCTCTCCCAAATGTCCTGCCATTTTTTTTCTATGGCCATTGGGTCATATCTCTCTTCCATTGAACGGGCATACCTCCAAAATTCGGTAGTGTGATGGAACCGCCTCTTTTTCAGGCGGTTTATTTTCATGCCATAATATACTATAAATAGCAAGTTGCTTCTACTGGATAATAGATGCTGGATGCTGGATACTGAATGCCGGTGTAAACAGAGTATCGAGTATCCAGCATCCAATATCCAGCATCGCTTCCCTAGAATTCATTTGACTTGCACCTATCAATTTCATATCTTCGGGAAAAATACTATTAAGGATACCACCTGAATGAGCAGCAAAATCTTAATTAATGCCGTCGACCCCGAAGAGGTCAGAATTGCGAAAGTAAAAGACAGCAAGCTAGAGGAGTTTCGCATCGACAGCGCGGCAAAAGAAATCACTCACGGCAATATATACAAAGGTATTATCACACGTGTGGAACCAAGCCTTCAAGCAGTGTTCGTTGATTATGGGGCGGAACGCAACGGCTTTCTTCAAAAAAATGAAATTCACAGCGACTATTTTCAAGAAACGCCATCAGGAGACACTTCTATCGCGCATGTTGTCAAGAGGGGGCAGGAGGTTCTGGTTCAGATCATCAAAGACCCGATCCTTAAAAAAGGCGCCATGCTCTCGACATTCATTTCGCTGCCGGGAAGGCATACCGTCCTGTTGCCGGGCTCTAAAACCCGAGGGATCTCACGTAAAATAGAAGATGAAGACGAAAGAGCTCGTTTAAAAGAGATCATCGGCAAGCTGAGTATCCCCGAAGGGTTCGGCATTATCATTCGGACTGCCGGCCAAAATTGCACCAAAACCTCAGTTTCCAAGGATTTGAGTTATTTGTTGAGAATCTGGAAAAATATTAAAACAAAAGGGATAAAAGCAACCACGCCGGCAATGCTCCATAAAGAACGGAACCTTGCGCTAAGATCCATAAGGGATCACTTTACGCCCGACGTCACGGAAATTCTGATTGATGATGAAGAAGTATTTCATGAAATAAAAAACTTTGTTCAAATTATATCCACCAAACATGTCAAAATCGTCAAGTATCATAAAAGCGATAAACCGATTTTTTCAAAGTTTCAACTGGAGGACCAGATAGCTTCCATCTTTGAAAGCCGCGTGATTTTAAAATCCGGAGGCTCCATCGTCATCCAGCAGACCGAAGCACTTGTGGCGATCGATGTAAATTCCGGGAAATCAACCCATCAGAAAAGCATTGAACAGACCGCCCTGACCACCAACATCGAAGCGGCTGAAGAAGTCGCAAGACAACTTCGGTTGCGCGATATGGGGGGCCTTATCGTCGTTGATTTTATCGACATGAAAAATGTGAAGCATCGGCTGGAAATTGAACGGGCATTGAAGAAACATGTTAAATCCGATAAAGCCAAAATAAATGTGGGCAAAATTTCCAGGTTCGGTTTAATGGAAATGTCCCGCCAGAGACTCAGACCTTCGATCGAATTCGGTAGTTTTATAACCTGCAACCATTGCCAGGGAAAAGGGCTCATTGCCTCAACAGAAACCCTGGGTGTCAGATTTTTAAGAAAACTGCGTTTGGAAACCTTGAAAAGCGATGTGAAAAAGGTTAACGGCATCCTCCCCGTCGAAGTTGCTGACTACCTGTTAAACAACAAAAGAAAAGAAATATTGGATCTGGAAGCCAGGCGCCAGCTTTCCATCCGGATTATCGGAGATGGTTCCATGCTTCCCGGCGACAGCAAAATTACCTATGAATCCGAATAGCCCGCATGACACATGCAGAATAAAAATTTTCAATCCAAGCCGGATTCGGAAAAAATAAAAGAAACATTTGACGTAAGCCGTCAATTAAAGTATATCAGCGCCATTTTCTGAAGAACATTTGAAATAGATCAGCATAAAAGCAGGTAATAATCGGTGAAAGGCCGCACAATAATCGTTCTTTTATGTTTTACAGCTGTCATGGTCCACGGCTGCAACGTGTTTAAGCCTTCTGCAAACGTCAGGCAGTCCGGGGTTTCTGAACCGGAAAGCACATATCAGGCGGCTTTCAGGTCCTGGACTCGGGAGGGGCGTATTTATGATGGCTTGGATGTCAAGCTGATCTCAGCGGCAACCTATTTGTCACCGAAGTTCAGAAAAGCATTTGCTGTTGAATATGCAAAAATTTATAAACTGACAGAATTGGAAAAAAATAAATTTATAACCGATCAGGAAAATGCCGGTTCGGGATACGAGGATTTTATTTTTGCGGCATACGTGCCTGAAAAAGAATGGGATGATTTTTATAAAAAGAATTCTATTTGGAAAATTTTTATCACACGGGATAACATCAAACAGATCAAACCGATTGAAATTCGGAAATTGGATAAACGGGATGCAAAAACGGGCTATTTTTATCCGTATGTCACACCTTGGAAATCCATCTATCGACTAAGGTTTCCGAAACTGTTAGCGGAAGACGAAAAAAAAACACCACGGGATGAGACGGATTCTCTCAAACTTGTGCTGACCAGTGTACTGGGATCCACTGAAATAATATGGAATCTAAATTAATAATATAAAAAGGGGGTTGTTTTGTTCACAATGAATATGGCATATGCAATGGGCCAGGGTGGTGAAGCAGGAGCTGGAGGGTTCTCGGCTTTTATTCCGATCATCCTGATGTTCGTCATCTTTTATTTTCTCTTGATTCGTCCGCAGCAGAAAAAAACCAAAGAACACCGTGAAATGATATCTAGCCTGAAAAAAGGAGACCGGATCATTACCAGCGGAGGAATGCACGGACGCATCACCGGTATAAAAGAATCAGAGGGTGTGCTCATCGTCGAAATTGCGGATAAAGTCCGTGTCAAGGTAGCTCGCGGCAATGTTAGCGCGCTAACGCAGTCATCGGCACCACCACCGCAGGCACCTCAAAAAAGCAAACCAGAGGAAGGCACATCAAAATAAACGCGTTGGCTGAATTCCGATATTCGGCATGCGGCTCATTTTGAATCAGGCACACGAACAGAACGTCGACAAAATATAAAAGTTAAGCATTTTATCGGACGGGATTCCCTGCTGTTGCCAGCCGGGAATCTTCGGTTTTTTCGCATGCATCAATCCCGATGAGGAAAGGAATAGATTATTGAAGGCGCTGTCATGGAGGCTCGTATCCGTTATCATCATTATCTTGGCTGCAATTGTTTATGTCCTGCCAACATTTTGGGCAGGGATGTGGCCGCACAAGAAAATCAATCTCGGCCTCGATCTTCAGGGCGGAATGCATCTAGTCCTGGAAGTCGATACAGACAAAGCGGTGGAAGACACAATCGAAAGGATTACTCAGGAACTTCGGTCGCAAGTCAGAAAGGAGCATATCAGGGTTCTCGAACTGGAGCGTGTGAAAAACAATCAGATTTCTCTCCGCGTAAAAGGCGCAGAAAATATTGAAAAATGCCAAAAGCTTCTTGATAGCGAATTCAAGGACCTCCGTCTGGTATCCAAATCGGAATCCGATGATATTTTATCACTCAAACTTGATCTTCCGGATAAAGAGGCGGAGCACATCAGGAAACTCGCGGCTGATCAGGCACTTGAAACCATTCGTAACCGGATTGATCAGTTCGGCGTCAGTGAACCGGATATCAGAAACCAGGGTGAAAACAGAATATTGATCCAGCTGCCCGGTATCAAGGATACCAAAAGAGCCAAGATGCTTATCGGCCGGACAGCGCTGCTGGAATTTAAACTCTTAGACGAAGCCAATGATGTCGCAGCGGCCTTGGATGGGAATGTGCCGCCGGGCAGTGAAATTTTATATGAAGTTGCAGAAAACGCTTCGACCCATCGCACCGTCAAAACCCCTTATCTCGTCCAAAAGCGTACGCTTCTTACGGGCGCCTCCCTGACCGATGCAAGAGTCGAAATCGACTCACAATACAATGAGCCGTATGTATCCATCCAATTCGACAAAAAGGGCGGTCGGATTTTTTCACAAATTACCGAGCAAAACGTAAAAAAACGCCTGGCGATTGTATTGGACAATAAGGTCTATTCAGCACCGGTTATCCAGGAAAAAATTTCAGGCGGCGCCGCTCGAATCACGGGAAGCTTCACCGTGGAACAGGCCCGGGACCTTGCTATAGCACTCAGAGCGGGCGCGCTTCCCGCACCCGTAAAGGTCATTGAAGAAAGAACGGTGGGGCCTTCCCTCGGTGCCGATTCCATACGCAAGGGTTTGATATCCATGTGTATCGGCGGCCTGCTCGTTATTCTCTTTATGGTGATTTATTATAAAGCTTCGGGCGTCATCGCCGATTTTGCACTGATACTCAATATTGTCATTATTGCAGGGGGACTGGCCGGATTTCAAGCAACGCTCACCCTTCCGGGTATTGCCGGCATCATCCTCACCATCGGCATGGCAGTGGATGCCAATGTCCTGATCTATGAGCGCATCCGGGAGGAAATGAATCTGGGGAAAACGCCCCGGGCGGCCGTGGAAGCGGGATACAGTCGGGCAACATTAACCATTCTCGATGCAAATGTGACAACGCTCATTGCAGCGCTTGTCCTGTTTCAGTTCGGGACGGGACCTGTCAAGGGATTCGCCGTTACGCTCAGTCTGGGGGTATTGGCAAGCTTATTTACAGCGCTCATCTTGTCGCGTCTCATTTTTGACTACCTGCTCATCAATCGAAAGATGCGCACCATCAGCATATAATTTAACTTAGGCCTAAATTGTCTGTTTTCAAATTTTGAAACGCTCAACTCAGGTGGAAGCAAAGAAGGATTGATCAATGCAGTTTATAAAACCAGGTATCAATATCAACTTCATAGGCAGAAAAAAGATCGCATTCGTATTATCTTCCGCCATGGTGCTGATTTCAATTATCTCCCTTGTTTTTCACGGGGGTCCAAAATACGGCATCGATTTTGCCGGGGGAACGTTGATCCAGCTAAAATTCAGTTCGCCCATCAAAATTGGTGATATCAAAGCCAGCCTCAGTAAAATGGATATCCATATTTCATCTGTTCAGGAATTTGGGGACAGAAAGGATTTTGAATTTCTTGTTCGCGCGGACAGTTCTGCAGAAATTACGGAAGACCTGTCCCTCGAGATTGAAAAAGCCTTGGCTGCTGCAACAGGCAGCAGTGCTGAAATTCGACGTGTCGAAATGGTCGGTCCGCAAGTTGGCAAGGACCTCCGGGAAAAAGCACTTTTGGCCATGTTTTTTGCGCTTCTTTTTATTACCATCTATATTTCAGGAAGGTTCGAATTGAAATGGATGTTAAGCGGCGTTATGGCCGGTGCTCTCATGCTTTCGGTTTATGTCCTGAACTTCTTTCATGTCAGCATTCCCTTTCTGATGGCGGCAGCCCTGGTCGTCACCCTGATCCTTTTCTGGGTGCTTGAATTGAAATATGCCATGGGCGCGATTGTTGCACTCATTCATGATGTTATCATTACCATTGGAATCTTTTCCATTGTCGATAAAGATTTTACGCTTCCGATTATCGCGGCCTTGTTGACCATCATCGGATATTCTTTAAACGACACCATCATCATATTTGACAGAATCAGGGAAAATTTAAGAAAATATCACAAAGAACGGCTCGATGTCATTCTGAATAAAAGCGTCAACGAAACGCTCAGCAGAACCATACTGACGTCCCTGACAACGCTCATTGTTCTGGTTGCCCTTTTCCTGCTCGGCGGTGCTATTATACATGATTTTGCATTTGCCATGATCATCGGCGTGCTGGTCGGTACATACTCCTCTGTTTTTGTGGCAAGTCCTATTCTGCTTGCGTGGAAAAAGGCGTAAAATAATGACATCCACGAGCTAGTGTTAAGCTGTTTATGGAACATCTGCTACCATGGTTTGTTTTGAAAAGTATTCCGGGGATCGGCAATCTGCTTTACAAACGTCTTATCGACCGATTTCATTCCCCGAGCAATGCGTTTGAAGCTTCGTACAACGAGCTCGTAAAAACCGACGGCTTGACAGGTCGCCTGGCTGAAGCGATAAAGACCCACCGTACCCCGGATACGGTTCAGAATGAGCTGGATCTGGTAGTGAAAAAAAAAGTCAGGATCGTAACGCTGAACGATCCGGATTATCCATCCCTCCTTCGAGAAATAGCGGATCCCCCTCCCTACTTGTATGTTTATGGCACCCTGGAAGGCAAATCCAACAGGATTGCAATGGTCGGGTCACGAAACGCAACCGATTACGGGTTGACCACAACCAAACGTCTGAGTCGGGATTTAGCCGCCATGGGCATTACCATTGTCAGCGGTATGGCCAAAGGCATCGACGCGGCTGCTCACGAAGGAGCACTTATGGCTAAAGGGAATACCATCGCTGTTCTGGGATCCGGGCTTGGAAGGATTTATCCGGCAGAAAATGAAAAGCTTTACCATCGAATTGTTAAGATCGGTGCGGTCATTTCTGAATTACCGTTTTATGCTGAACCGGAAGCACACCACTTCCCCATGAGAAACCGTATCATCAGCGGGGTATCGCTGGGAACCGTCATTGTCGAGGCGACCTTGCGGAGTGGCTCCCTTATCACGGCCCGTCTCGCGGCGGAACAAAACAGAGAGGTGTTCGCTGTTCCGGGAAGCATCCATTCATTCAAGAGTACCGGAACGCATACATTGATCAAGCAGGGCGCAAAACTTGTAGAACACCCCCAAGATATTTTAGAAGAATTGCACTTGCACACAGATAGCTTAGCCAATAAAAATGAACCGGTCGTGGAAAAAATGAAAAGGCCTCCAGCAATGTCATCCGCTGAACGGCATGTGCTGGATTCGCTTGATCACTACCCTGTTCACATCGATGATATCGCCCGCAAACTCGGCCTGGAAACCGGCGCGGTACTAGGCATACTGCTTCAACTCGAATTGCAGGGAAGCATAAAGCAATCGTCCGGCAAATTTTTTTCATTAAATCCAAACTGGACTAGTAAGAGAGGAAACATTGAGTAAAAAACCCCTTGTGGTCGTAGAGTCGCCAACAAAAGTTAAAACCATAAAAAAATATCTGGGCAATGCCTACAACGTTGCGGCCACCGTCGGGCACATAAAAGATCTTCCGGCAAAAGAAATTGGAATCGATATCAAAAATGGTTTTAAACCCAATTATCGCATTATTCCAGGCAAGAAAAAAGTAATCGCCTCGCTGAAAAAAGCCGCCGGCGATGCTGAAGTAATATTTCTGGCACCGGACCCTGACCGCGAAGGAGAAGCCATTGCATGGCATGCAGCCGAAGTTTTAAAGATGAAAGATCGACAATTCTACAGGGTTTTATTCCACGAATTAACGAAAAATGGCATTAACGAGGCCATAAAAAATCCCGAAGAACTGAACAAGCATAAATATGAAGCCCAGAAAGCAAGACGCATGCTCGACCGGTTGGTGGGATACCAGGTCTCTCCCATTTTATGGCGCAAAGTAAAAGGCGGGTTAAGCGCCGGAAGAGTACAATCGGTGGCGGTCCGCATTATTTGCGAAAGAGAAAGGCAAATTCAGGCATTTGAATCCCAGGAGTATTGGTCTATCACGGCGCATCTTGAAGGGCGTATGCCGCCGCCCTTTAGTGCAAAACTTGCCAAAAAGCATCAGAAAAAAATTAACATTGCAAATGAGCAAGCAGCGTTGACGATTTTAGAAGAATTACAGCATGCTGAATTTATCGTCGACAACATTACAAAAAAAACCACAAAAAGAAACCCGCTGCCCCCCTTTATCACCAGCAAACTCCAACAGGAATCGATTCAAAAACTCAGATTCTCGGCCAAAAAGACCATGATATTGGCACAGCAGCTATATGAAGGTATTGAACTTGAAGCCGGAGAACCCGTCGGGCTCATCACCTATATGCGAACCGATTCCACCCGCATATCAAAAGAGGCGGCTGAAGAAGCCGGTCTGTTGATACAAGAGCGCTTCGGACCCGCATATGGTTTAAAAAAACCCCGGTTTTTCAAAAACACAAAAAAGGTCCAAGATGCGCATGAAGCAATCCGCCCCACTTCCGTATTCAATACCCCCGAGAAAGTAAAGCCCTTTTTGTCCAATGAGCAGTTATCACTCTACCGCCTCATCTGGAACCGGTTTGTCGCAAGCCAGATGAAAGAAGCTCTCATCGATACAGATTCCATCACCATAAAAGCCGGAGCCTACACATTTGCCACTGCGGGATCTACCATCAAATTTCCAGGGTTCATGGCGCTCTATATGTCCGTTGATGATGAACTCGCCAGTGAAAGTGAAAAGAAAAAGGGTGATCTGCCGGAGCTCACTGAGGGAATGATTTTACAACTGAATAAGCTGGATCCCAAACAGCATTTTACCCTTCCGCCGCCAAGATTTTCAGAGGCCTCCCTTGTGAAGGAACTCGAAGAAAACGGTATCGGCCGTCCCAGCACCTATGCCTCTATCCTGTCAACCATTCGCGATAAAAAATATGTTGATCTGGTTAAAAAATATTTCAGGCCGAGTGAACTTGGATTTATTGTGAATGATTTGCTGGTGGAAAGCTTTAAGCATGTATTCAATGTCGATTTCACCGCGCGCATGGAAGATCTTCTGGATCGTATTGAAATGGATGAAATGCAGTCTGAAGACATTCTGAGCCGGTTTTACGACCAATTCAAAAAAGAACTCGATATTGCATCGGAGAAAATGCCGAGCATAAAAGGCGTGGGATTTCCATCCGGTCGCACCTGCCCGGAATGTCATAAAGAACTTCGTATTAAAATGGGCAAGAACGGGCATTTTCTGGCCTGCAGCGGGTATCCGCAATGCACCTATTCCAGTGACTACACCCGCGATGAAAAAGGCAACATTCAAGCTGTCGAATTGGCCAAAGAAGTCATATCCGACAAGTTATGTGATAAATGCGGCAAACCCATGGTGGTTAAACAGGGACGTTACGGAAAATTTCTTGCCTGCAGCGGATATCCCGCATGTAAAAATACCTACTCCGTCAATTCTGTAGAGCCGGGAATGGACACAGGCGTCGCTTGCCCGGAAAAAAATTGTCATGGCAAGCTGATCCAGAAGCAATCTAAACGCGGGAAAATATTCTATGGCTGCAATCGTTTTCCGGAATGTACCTATGCTATCTGGGATAAGCCGGTAAATAAAGAATGTCCTGTCTGCAACGCTCGTTTTCTGGTTGAAAAGTCCACAAAAAAGAAAGGGATCTTTTTCGCTTGTCTCACACAGGGGTGTGGGTATACGACGACTGAATGATAAACCAGAGAAGTCAGAAGACGGAACTCATAAATCAGAAGCCAGGAAACAGAAGACAGAACATCCAACATCCAACGCTTAACTCTCAACGTCCAAGAATGAAGTCGCTTCGCTCCACCATTTTATATCTTTGTATGCCACATGGAAGATCATAAATATAAAATCGATGGCATCCAATCTTGAAAGTCGAACGTTCGATGTTGGACATTGGACGTTTATCGATTCAGCGCCATATTCAGTATTCTGTCTCCTGTATTCTGTATTCTTGCCGGCCCTTTTCACTGCATAGTCAACTGCATCTGATATAGCCCAAAGAATCAGGTTTTATTTGTTGAACAAATATTTGTGCTTGACATTCATGAAATCCCCTGTCATTAATGCTAAAATTATTAAAAAAAGCAACTATGGAAATGATTAAAACCAATAACACCCTAATTCTCGGCATTATTATCCTCGTCGTCGGCATACTTAGCCGCGTCGAGGTTCAGGGTTGTTAATGGCTTAAATCTAACTTAATCAAACAAAAAACCGTTACCAGCCCTGAGCCGGTAACGGTTTTTTTTTGGGGGTAATTATCGTAACGGCTATTTGGCTAAAGTCGATATTATGAGGGACCAAGGGTTCACGGGAGAAAATAATACAGATCATTGTATACACTCGAATCCTTGACCCCTCGAACCCTAGAATCCTTCTGGATAAAAACTCAAGCTGCAGTTTTCATTTAGAGGCGGGTGAGTTTTCCCCATTCAACAAATACGGACATTATGAGAGAGGTTTTTACATGAAACTGACAGGTGCTCAAATTTTAATGAAAGTGCTGCAGGAAGAAGGCGTGGATACCGTTTTTGGGTTTCCCGGCGGTGTCGTCATCGACATCTTTGACGAAATGGCACGTACCGATATTAAACATATTCTTGTCCGTCATGAGCAAGGTGCGGTCCATGCAGCAGACGGCTATGCCCGTGCCGGCAAAAAAGTCGGTGTTTGCATCGTCACCTCAGGCCCCGGCGCCACCAATACCGTCACCGGTATCGCGTCCGCGTATATGGACTCGATCCCGCTTGTCGTCATCACCGGTCAGGTATCCACACACCTCATCGGAAACGATGCCTTTCAAGAAGTCGATATCGTAGGGATAACACGCTCCTGCACCAAGCACAACTTCCTGGTCACACGTACGGAAGATCTCCAACGAGTCCTTAAGGAAGCCTTTTATCTGGCCCGGTCAGGCAGACCGGGCCCGGTATTGGTGGATATTCCAAAAGATGTGAGCATCACCCGTATTAACTACAAACCGCTGAACTCTGTTCGGATTCAATCATACAACCCCACTTACAAGCCGAATATGAAACAACTTAAAAAAGTTGCCGGTCTGATAAAAACATCTAAAAAGCCGGTCATTTTTGCAGGCGGCGGCATCATCCTTTCTCAAGCCGCCGAAGCCCTGGCTGAATTTGCACGCAAAGCAAATATCCCGGTGACTGCATCGCTCATGGGACTTGGAGGATTCCCGGGTTCAGATCCTCTTTGGCTGGGCATGATCGGCATGCACGGCACGTACCGGGCCAATATGGCCGTCAGCAATTGCGATCTTCTCATCGGCATCGGCGTCCGGTTCGATGATCGCGTTACCGGAAAAACGGATGTCTTTGCCAAACAGGCAAAAATCGTACATATCGACATCGATCCCGCATCCATCCGGAAAAACGTCCCGGTAAGCATCCCTGTTGTCAGTGATTGTCAACAAGCACTCAAAGAATTGAACAAGCTCCTGGATGCGGCGGATCTAACTGACATCCTCAGAGAACGCTTGCCATGGATTGAACAAATAGAAGAATGGAAAAGCACAAAGCCGCTGGAATACCGGCAAACCGACATCATTAAGCCACAGTTTGTCATAGAAAGGCTGTTTGAACTCACAAAAGGAGATGCCATCATCACCACGGAAGTCGGTCAAAATCAGATGTGGTCGGCCCAGTATTACCACTTTGAAAAACCCAATCATTTTATCACCTCGGGCGGGTTGGGTTGTATGGGTTTTGGACTGCCGGCAGCCATTGGCGCGCAGGTTGCCAGGCCGGACAAACTTGTCGTGGATATTGCCGGAGACGGAAGCATCCAGATGAATATTCAAGAAATGGCTACAGCCGTTCAATACCGTCTACCGATCAAAATCGTTATTCTGAACAACGGCTATCTCGGCATGGTAAGGCAATGGCAACAGCTTTTTTATGACGGGCGCTATGCCGCCACGTGTATGGATTGTGCGCCTGATTTCGTCAAATTGGCGGAAGCCTTTGGTGCGGTGGGCCTCAGGGCCCAAAAACCGGAAGACGTTGAACCGGTTCTCACCGAAGGATTGGCTTTGCCTGAACCGGTCATTATGGATTTTGCCGTCGAAAAAGAAGAGTGCGTGTATCCCATGGTACCGGCCGGTGCGCCCATTACGGAAATGCTCTTGGCATAAAAGGATGAACATATGGATGAAGAAAAGCATATTCTCACAATGATTGTTGACAATGAGCCCGGTGTGCTGTCGCGTGTCGTCGGCTTGTTCAGCGCCAGAGGGTATAACATTGAAAGCCTCTGTGTTGCGCCCACCATTGATCCCCAGGTATCCAGAATTACGCTCGTTACCAAGGCAAATCTGCCTGAACTCGAGCAAATTGAGAAGCAGTTGAGAAAACTGATTAATGTCATTAAATTGAGGGATCTTTCAGGGAAAAATGCTGTCAGGCGTGAGATGGCTCTGGTTTGTGTAAAAGCAAAACCGGGACAGCGCGCAGAAATTTTAAGGATTGTCGATATTTTTCGCTGTAAGGTGGTTGATACAGGACTGGAACACTACATCATCGAAGTATCCGGCAATGAGGACAAGCTCAATGCATTCATTAATCTTTTAAAACCCATGGGGATCAAGAAAATTGCACGGACAGGCGCCGTAGCACTTTTCAGAGAACCGAATTGATAAAACAAAAGGAGAATTTCATGGCGATCATTAATTTTGGTGGTGTCGAGGAAGAAGTCATTACATCGGAAGAATTCACATTGGAGAAAGCGAGAGAAGTGCTGGCAAAAGAAACCATCGCCGTTCTTGGCTACGGTGTTCAGGGCCCCGGACAGGCGCTCAATATGCGCGATAACGGTCTTCAGGTCATTGTCGGTCAAAGACAAGGCGGTCAATCGTGGGATCGGGCAGTCGCCGACGGCTTTGTACCCGGCGAATCTCTTTTTCCCATTGAGGAAGCAGCGCAGAAGGCGACGCTGATTCAATTTCTCTTATCAGATGCCGGTCAGGTTTCAACCTGGCCCATGGTAAAGAAAAGTCTCAATGAAGGCGACGCCCTGTATTTTTCACACGGCTTTTCAATTGCCTATAAAGATCAAACCAACATTGTCCCGCCACAAAATGTTGATGTGATTCTGGTTGCACCCAAAGGATCCGGCCGTAGCGTCCGCTCGAACTTCCTTGAAGGCAGCGGCATCAATTCGAGTTTTGCCGTTCATCAGGATTTTACCGGACGGGCAAAGGAAAGAGCCCTTGCGGCCGGTATTGCCATCGGGTCCGGTTATCTGTTTCCCACTACATTTGAAAACGAAGTTTACAGCGATCTCACCGGTGAAAGGGGCGTTCTTATGGGCTGCCTTGCCGGTGTGATGGAAGCGCAATATCAGACCCTACGTAAAAACGGGCACAGCCCTAGCGAAGCCTTTAATGAAACCGTCGAAGAACTGACCCAGAGCCTCATTCGACTCGTTGCTGAAAACGGCATGGACTGGATGTTTTCCAACTGCAGCACCACCGCTCAAAGAGGTGCGCTCGATTGGGCACCCAAATTCCGGGATGCAGTACTGCCTGTTTTTGATAAATTATACGACAGCGTAATTTCCGGCAAAGAGGTCAAACGTGTTTTGGATAAAAACAGCCAGCCCGACTACCGGGAAAAATTGCAGGAAGAGCTGAATGCCATCAAGAATTCAGAAATGTGGCGAGCCGGTAAAGCGGTGAGGTCTCTGCGACCTGAAAATCGATAGCATAAATCAGGTAAGGATTCAAGGGGCCGAGGATTCAAGGATTCAAGTGAAAAAAACAGTCACCAAAACAAATAATATTGCCATTTCTTTTTCTTGTTTTTTGACCTTTCGTGTTTTGATGGCAAAGGAATTCATTAAATTCCGGCTATCACAAACGCTTCACGTGGACCCTAGCCCCCTGGAATCCTTGAATCCTATTATTAACAATGAGGTTATATCATGAATGAACCGATCCTGCTGTATGACACAACGTTACGCGATGGTACGCAAGGCGAAAACATCAATTTTTCTGCCGATGAAAAGATAAAGATTGCGGAACGTCTCGACGATATCGGTGTTCATTACATTGAAGGCGGATGGCCGGGCTCAAATCCTAAAGACATTCAATTTTTTGATCTGGCCAGGCGAATTAAATTCAAACAAACAAAAATAACCTCCTTTGGTGCAACCCGAAGACCGGGCATCGCGCCTGAGGATGATCCCAATTTGCATGCGCTGCTGGATAGCCATACCTCCGTTGTTACCATTTTCGGAAAAAGCTGGGATCTTCATGTTGAGCGCATCATGAGCAATACCCTTGAAGAGAATATTAAAATGATCCGGGATTCCGTCGAATATCTCAAGGATCAAAAACGAGAAGTCATCTATGATGCCGAGCATTTCTTTGACGGTTACAGGGATAACAAGGACTACGCGTGCCGGACATTGATACCTGCCGTCAAAGGCGGCGCTGAATTCATTGTTCTCTGCGACACCAATGGCGGCACCCTTCCCCATGAAATTGAACAGATTATTCAGGAAGTTTCCAGGTGGCTGGAAAAGGAATTGGTTCATGCACCCGCTGATCTGAAAATCAAGCTGGGTATTCATGCCCACAACGATTGTGGGATGGCTGTGGCCAACTCCATAACCGCTGTGCGTTCAGGTATTTCAATGGTACAGGGAACCATCAACGGCTATGGTGAACGCTGCGGCAATGCCGATCTTACGACTATTATTCCGGTCATCAACACCAAGTTAAAGGGTATGTGCATCCCTCATGAGAACTTGGCCCAATTAAGATCATAGTCCAGGTTTGTCAGCGAAACAGCCAATCTTGTTCCCTTAAACTCCCGTCCATTCGTCGGCAAAAGCGCCTTCACCCACAAAGGAGGTGTTCATGTCAATGCCGTCATGAAACTCCCCGGTGCCTACGAACATATGAATCCGGAAATTGTGGGAAACACCCGTCGGGTCCTGGTATCGGATCTTTCCGGCAAAAGCAATATCGAGTACAAGGCAGAGGAATTCGGTGTAAAGCTGGACGGAAACGGCCATGACAGTCAGCAAATCGTTACCAAAATCAAAGAATTGGAACAGGATGGATATCAATTCGATGTGGCGGACGGATCCTTTAAGATTCTGGCGGAAAAATTGACGGATCAGTTTAAACCTTTATTTGAGCTTGAATCCTTTAGGGTCACTATCGAAAAGGACAAGGATCAACCCTGCACAGCCCATGCAACCGTTAAAATCCGTGTAGATAATCGAAACGAAATAACGGCGGCAGAAGGATATGGCCCGGTCAGCGCGCTGGACAATGCCCTTCGCAAGGCGCTCGATAAATTTTATCCGGATCTTGATACCATGCGACTAGTGGATTTTAAAGTTCGTGTCATTGACGGCCGTGCAGGAACAGCGGCAAAGGTCAGGGTTCTCATCGAATCCCGCGATCAGGATCAGATCTGGAGCACCATCGGTGTGTCCGAAGACATCATTGAAGCCAGTTGGCAGGCCCTGGCCGACAGTTTTCAATATAAGCTTGCCCACGAAAAAAAGATCAGGAGTACGGAAGAATGATTCAAACAGCTCGCTCAAAGGAAGGAACCAACGCCGCAGGACCCTCCCGGGGTATCCTGCGGCCTATGCTCGGTATTGTTTTATCCAGTAAGCATAGAATTCTTTAGTTGCTATTAATTATGGATCATTACCAAATTAGTTGGTCCGAATTAAGGATTCGAGGGTTCGAGGGTTCGAGTGAAAAGCTTAAAAGTTACAAAGAATAAAAAGGGGAGATCGGAGTTGTCGAGAGAATGCTATAAGCGATGATCAAACCCCTGGAAAACAAACACTTGAATCCTGGGGTCCTGGACCCCTCGGACCCTTTATCCCAATATGAATTGGGAGAAGAATGCTAATTATCAACAATTACATTGGAGAATAACAATGCCTGACTATATAAAAATTTTTGATACCACCCTTAGAGACGGAGAGCAATCGCCGGGTGCAAGCATGAATGCCGGTGAAAAACTTCGTCTGGCAACACAATTGGAAAACCTGGGCGTCGATGTTCTGGAAGCCGGCTTTCCGGCGGCTTCTGATGGCGACTTTGAAGCTGTTTCCGCCATCGCTCAAAAACTCAAGCGAACGGAAGTCGCCGGCCTTGCAAGAACGTCAAAAGAAGATATCGACCGCGCCTGGGGCGCTGTCCGGCATGCAGTCAAGCCTAAAATACACACGTTTATTGCAACATCCGACATTCACCTGGAATACAAGCTGAAAATGACCCGGGAGCAGGTCGTCCAGGCTGCTGTCGATGCTGTAAAATACGCCAAGTCTCTCACCGATAACGTAGAGTTTTCAGCTGAAGACGGTTCCCGCAGCGATCGTGATTATCTCTGTAAGGTATTTGAAGCAGCCATTACGGCAGGCGCTGAAACGGTTAATCTGCCGGATACTGTCGGATATGCGGTTCCCCGGGAATTTGCCGAACTGATACGATACGTCAAAGAGCATACACCCAACATCCACAAGGCAACGTTGAGCGTCCATTGCCACAATGATCTGGGATTGGCCACAGCCAACACCCTGTCCGCCATCGAAGCCGGTGCAAGACAAGTCGAGCTGACCATCAACGGTATCGGCGAAAGGGCCGGCAACACATCCATGGAAGAAGTGGTAATGGCCATCAATACGCGGCCGGCCTATTACAATCTGAGCACCGGTATCAAAACCGATCTGATTTTCCCCACCAGCAGACTGGTAAGCATGATCACCGGTATTATCGTCCAGCCCAACAAAGCCATTGTCGGTGCCAATGCATTTGCTCATGAGGCCGGCATCCATCAGGATGGTGTGCTGAAAAACCGGATGACCTATGAAATCATGAGACCGGAAACCATCGGCCTCAGTAGAAATAAACTCATACTCGGCAAGCATTCCGGCCGGCACGCACTTCGCGAACACTTGAAGGACCTGGGGTATGATCTCTCTGCCGATGAACTCAATACGATCTTCCAGCTGTTTAAAGAATTGGCGGATAAAAAGAAACATGTAGTCGATGAAGACCTGGAAGCGCTGGTTACCCAGGAAATATTAAGAACCCAGGAGGTGTTCAAATTGGAATATCTCCATGTCACCAGCGGGACCACCGTCATGCCCATGGCAAGCGTCAAGCTCTCCATACATGGAAGATCTTTAAAGGGTGCCGGTTACGGCAACGGTCCCATTGATTCGGCATTCAATACCATCGCCAAACTTACCGGTACCGAATCCGAGTTGCTGAGATTTTCAGTGAGTGCCTTGACAGGCGGCACCGATGCACAAGGTGAAGTGACGGTCCGACTGGGTGAAAAGGGCCTGGTTGCACTGGGAAAGGGCTCTGACGCCGACATCATCATTGCCAGCGCCAAGGCCTATATCAACGGGTTGAACCGGCTGGAATATTTAAAAGAACATCCGGTGCAGGCGGCGCAGTCTTTCTAGTCTGGCTACTGGATGCTTGATGCCGGATTCTGGTCTCTGGATGATGGTAAAAAGAACGGTTTAGCGGTTGCTGGATCGATGAGTATTCTGGATTAGCTTCTTGTGTTTTTCTTGCTCTCACGCGTGGGAGCGTATACAGGATGCATCATAACCCGTCATCCCGGCCGAGTCCTGCGATTTGTCATGGGCTTAGACAAATCGTGGGACGCGAGCCGTGGTTCGACGGGCTCACCACCCTGAGCAACGTCGAAGGAGGATCCAGAAAAAAGCCTCCGGCGTACAGTAAATAATTTAAACACATCATGAGCCTGAATTACGAATTCAGAAAAGCTGAAACCACCATTACACGTCTGACCCTTGAAGATCGAAAGGCTTTGTCATTGATCTGCAAAGATATCCAGCAAGCGGAAAATAACTTGAACAAAAAGGCCTCGGTGTTGTTAAGCAGATGCATCACGTCCTGTACCGGCATCTGCTGCCGCAATATTCGCCTGTTTGAAATTCCCATCTTAATGCCCTTTAGAGAAATGCGGAGCAAAGCGACTTCCATCTTCAATGTTGGAAGTTGGACGTTGAATGTTGAACGTTCATTCTTTCCATGATCTCTAACCGGCCCCAAAGACCAGGTTCTTTTATTTTAGAAATAGCCTACAACCCCAGAAGCCCATCACGGACCCGTTTTTGCGCTTTTTCACCAACGCTCATACGGTAATACATTTTCATGAATTCAGAGCCTGCAATCGTACCCTTCTTCACTCCCTGATAGGTATACATCAACCCCTTTCCCGGAACATACGTAGATTCCGCTGTCAAACCGGGAGCCATATCCTTGTCCATCCAGGACACATAGCGGTCGACGTCGGCCTGATGGGCAGCCACCAGCTCCGGAGGGTTGCACTCTGCCATGGCCTCCAGGACACCTTCCTGGAGTTTTTCGGCGGTTGCCTTGCTGGTGAGATAGTGGGTGAGCAAATACTTCACCTGCTCGGAGTTGATCACTTCATCGGCGTCCTGGGTCGGATTTTCCAGATAGAGACCTGTTACATAAACCTTGACCACCAAGAGCGCCTTACGGTAGGCAACCCCGTTCAATTTCAGTGTTTTGCCTTCGATGACCTTTTCTGCCGGAAAGGTAACGCCCAGAATTTCCGTGTCCGCAAAAGCAATGGGTACAACCGTGCTTAACACAAAGAAAAGCGCTGCCGTCAGAATTAAAAATCGTTTCATTGTTGGTTCTCCTTTTTGGTTGTTTTCATTTGTATTGTTAACTCTGAGTTTGCATTATTTTCGCTGCCACACCTGGCTTCTGCCGATCAATGAAATGCCGATAAATCCACGTACTTTGAGTGCATCGCCATCCAGGGTCATTTTGCAGGAATAGGTCTTGCCGTTGTCCGGGTCATAGATCGTACCGTCGACCCATTTTTGATTTCCCTTGTAGGTGAAGTCTTTCACGAGATTCAAGCCGATGATCTTATCCTGCTGTTTGGATTCATCCGGATTGTTTTTATCCCTTTTTTCCGTTCCGTCTTCGTAGGTGGGCTCTTTCAACCAGATAATCTTGCCGTTGTACACCTCCCCCGATTTATAAATCTGAACCAAGGCTTTTGAATTTTCCGTGTACCATTCCCCCAGAATCGCATCGGCTTCTTCCGCAGACGCATAGCCGACTACGATAAAAACCAGACAGATCACGCAGGCTAACGCGTTTTTCATCACATCATCTCCTTTCCTTATGTCTCCAGCGAACCGATAATGTCACTCACATGTTTCAACTGCCGTTCCTCTAAAAATTGTTCGATCCCTTCTATGATCTCCAGGGTTGCCCGGGGATTAATAAAATTGGCCGTCCCCACTTGAACTGCAGTGGCGCCGGCAATAAAAAACTCAATGGCATCCAGCGCGCTCATTATTCCGCCGACACCCACCACCGGTATCTTTAGCTTCTGCGCAACCTGCCAGACCATCCGCAATGCAACGGGTTTGATGGCAGGGCCGGAAAGTCCCCCGGTAATATTGGCCAGTTTGGGTCGACGGGTTTCCGCATCGATGGCCATGCCGGTGATGGTGTTGATGACCGATACGGAATCCGCACCGGCTTCCGCCACCCGCACGGCTATTTCCACAATATCAGTGACATTGGGAGAAAGTTTCACCATTACATGCCGGGTTGTTTTTTTTCGAACCGCGTTGACAACTTCATACGCCGATGCAGCATCAGCCCCGAATGCGATTCCGCCCACTTTGACGTTGGGGCATGAAATATTGACTTCCACGCCGGCGACATCCGGTGTGTCATCAAGACGCGCCGCCAGATCAGCATATTCCTGGATGGTTTTACCATAGATATTGGCTATCACAGGGGTTGAATATTTTCTTAAAAACGGAAGCTTCTCCCGGATAAATGCCTCCACTCCCACATTTTCGAGACCGATGGCGTTCAGCATCCCGCAGGGCGTCTCGACGATTCTGGGCGGCGGGTTTCCTTTTGCGGGCTCTAACGACAACCCTTTGACGATAATGGCGCCCAGGCGGTTCAGATCGATAAAATCTTCAAACTCTTGCGCGTATCCAAATGTTCCCGACGCCGTCATCACCGGATTTTTCAGCGCTATCTTTCCTAAATTGACATTCACGCCCGGTTTCATTCTTTGCTTTGTTCGACCCCTTTAGGATATTTTTTGATTTTTTTCCACCACGCCGGATTTTTGGATATTTAAGATACAGTATACTGATAATACCTGGATTCCCTATAACCTTATTTGAATAAATTTGCAAAACCCATCAAGCCTGAATCAGCAATATTTCTTTTTTATTGGGTTGCTTTATGCTATGAAAAAATAAAAAAACCAATAACGAAAATACGAAATTTGGAAAACACATTATGAACTAGATCTTTTTCGTGTTTTCGTCCTTTCGTGATTTCGTGATAAAGGGCTTCTTCACATATGATCTATCACAAAAACAGAATTAAAGACTCCCAGGCGTATTTTGCCATATTTGAGCTCCCTGCTCTGCTATTCACCGCCATCATCGGTTTTATCATAGAATTTTTAATTGAATTGCCTTTTATGCTGATTTGTATTCTCGACCATCATTTAGGAAGAAAAAAGAGGCCCATGAATCGTGACGATTATACCGTTCCCACAGTTGGAAGGCGCGGACCTTGTCGTTGATGCCGTATATGAAGGAAACGACTCAGGCAACCTTGCAGACGATCCGATTGCGCGATTGCTGAAAGGTGGAAATGCCGGTAATTTCAGATATTGCGGCTCCATTGCCGACCTCAGATATCTCATCGTGTGCAGCTTAAAAGAAGATACCGACTGGCAGGACATCGTGGATGTGGAATCCGGAACCTTTATCTGTTATGGCGACAATCGGAAACCGGGCCATGACCTGCACGACACCCCGAAGAACGAAAACGTAATCCTACGAAATATTTTTAATTGTCTCCACCGGCACCCAAACCCCCGCGTCGGCACCCCGCCCGTGTTTCTTTTCAGCAAGCACCCCACACCAAACAGTCCGCGCTCGGTCCAATTCAGAGGTGTTTGCGCGCCTGGCGCCCTTCATCTTAATCGGGAAGAGGCGCTTATTTCCGTCTGGAGAATCACGGATGCACAAAGATTCCAGAACTATCAGGCCACATTCACCATTCTTGATATCCCGGTGGTTTCCAGAAAATGGATTGCGGCGCTTGAATCGGGTCAAACCGACTCAAATCCTGCTCCCGTTGTTTGGAACATGTGGCTGAAAAGCGGGTTATACCGTCCGCTGCAGGCAAAACATACAGCCCATGTTAGATCTATTGCGGAACAATTGCCTCATGAAGATCCCAAAAAAGCGTTGCTTTTCAAATTATACCGATATTTCAACGCAGCACCGGGCCGGTTTGAATATTTTGCAGCCGACATTTACCGCATGTCTGATTCCCGTGTCATTGTTGAAGGGGTTACCCGAAATACGGTTGACGGTGGCTACGAGGTCTCCGGGCGATACAGATTGGGGCTGGCTGCGGATCCTATTCATCTGAAATTTACCCTTGAGGGGAAATGTTATAACCCGGGTTTTGGCCAAAGAAAGCGAAAATCCGTTGGTATAAAGGAAACATCCCGATTAATTTCCCGCTTAAAAAGCCGGCGGATCGGCGTACTGGTCACCACATCGGTGGTGGCGGAGCAAGCCTATCAGGAAACCAGGGCCGAAAAACACCCGATGATATTTTTATGCGGTTCGGATATCGTGGACATCCTCTATGGCAGGGGCATCAACACCGTAAAAGCGCTGGAGGCATGGCTTTCTGAAAATTATCCTGCTTGAGTTTAGTGTTTTCCATGCCGCTTGATTCTGCCGTTGATGTGATTTCTGACGCGATCTTTCAGTGATTTCGACTTGAGGTTGATAACTTTTCGACTGTAGGTAAAATTCTTTTCAACCATATCGGGATAATTCTTTAAATTTGTTCTCAGCTTGATGCCGTTGGATTGGAACTTTCTGAGGATATCGATCTCCTTCCCGACAACCTTGTTCTGCTTGGTTTTCAACGCGTCGAGAAACGCTTTCCGGGTGGGCTTGCATTCGGCATAACTCACCACTTTGCCCAGCTGATACAGGGAATGGCCATCGCTCCCGCCGCTGATGACTTTGCCTAAATTAAATCCCAGCAGGGCACTTTTCAAATTCCATTTATTCAAATTTTCCGAGTTGATAACCTCAACGCCGTCGATCAGGTCGTAGAGCCGTTTCAAATGGTACCTTTCCAATCGATGACTGGCAATGCCTGTGTAAACGCCGCAAAAAGGATGCGGGAAAATGCATAACCCGTGATGCTTTTTTGACCTCTGGATGATCTCTTCCAGATACAAATCGGTGGAGCTCATGACATCTTTTCCCATATGGGGCGCCACCTCTTGGTCATAGAATGCTTTTAAATCATCTATCTCATAGAAATAATTTAGAATATGTGTTCCTTCCCGTGAGGTTACCTCAATCCCGGGAATCGACAATATGTGTGGATATGAATCGATTTCAACAGCGCCGGTGATAGTGTTGTGGTCGGTGACGGCGACACCGATACCCAATGTTTCGGCATAATCTGCTATTTCTTTGATGGAGTTGCTCCCATCGGAATATTGCGAGTGAAAATGCAGATCAACAACCGTGTAAGATTTTGTTAATGTTTCAATATCCGGTTTTTCAAATAAAATTCTATTTTCCTGGTTCATTCTAGTCCAATTCTGCGGCGCACCGTGGTAATTAAACCCTTGACAAAATATTCATTAAAAAAATATTGTGAGCCAATATAATAATCATTTATTCGGAAACTGTCATCTTCTTCTGTAGTACCGATTTATGACGAATAACCATCGGTCATCAGACAGAAATAAATAGTTTACAGTACGAAACAATATTCTGCAACCAAAACTATTATCCGCCATGGACCCAAAAGTTAAACATGCCATTGAAAAAGCCGTCAAAAGAGAAGCCCTGGCCAAGGCATTTAAAATAAAGCTTGTTGAACTCGATTCAGGTTTTTCTGCTGTTGAAATGATCTATGAGCCTGCGGTCATGAGCAATATCTACGACAGGGCCCACGGCGGATCCATTTTTGCATTGATTGATGAGGCCTTTGAGACCGCCAGCCAGACCCACGGCACCATTGCCGTGGCATTGAATGTCAACGTGACCTATATTGCCAGTCCGGATGCACCTGTAAGGCTTCGGGCCGAAGCCCGGGAGGTGAGCCGCACCAAAAAAACCGCCAGTTATGACATCAAGGTCGTTGACGAACACATGAAACTCATCGCCACCTGCCAGGCATTGGCGTTTCGGACCGGAAAACCGATACCGTTTGTTTGAAAAACAGACTTTAATCACGAAAACACGAAACACCAAACACCAAACACTCGACTAAAAATTAAATATTTCGTGTTTTCGTGATGTTTTTTATTTTTTTCTCGTTCCCACGCTTACATGTTTATAAAAGGTGGCAGAGGCTTCCAGCCTCTGGAAACCAGCGGCAAGATGCCGCTGCCACCTTGCTTTTTTCTCGTTCCCACGCTCCTGCGTGGGAACGTTTTGCCCTGTCAATCTATTCCACGAACTTCATCATTGGACATTCCTTGTTCATTATTCGATATTCGCATTTTGATCTTATGCCTATTTCTTGATTTCCACCACCACAAACCCCATCCGGGGTCGTTTGATCAGAAAATTGATACTCTCCCCTGAATCAACCTTTTTGACAGTCATGGTATAGTCTTTAACCGATGTAATTTTTTCGTGGTTGATCTCTTTGATAAGGTCCCCTCGTTTAATGCCGGCTGTTTCAGCCTTGCCCCCGGACGCAATGTTTACTACCAGAGCACCTGTTTCTCCCTCTTCATATCCGAACTGAGAGGCATTTTCAGACGTCAGATCCATCAGCTTCATACCGATGTCATTGTTCGTCTCAGTTTCCTTTTGGGCCTGCAATTTATCATCCTGTCGTTTTGCCAGTTCAACATATACGGTCTTTTTCTTGCCTTCCCGTAAAAATGTTATGGCAGTCCGCTTTCCCACACGGGTGTTGGCGATAATGCCGGACAGTTCCCGTACAGAGGAAACGGTCTTTCCGTCAATCGCGATAATGATGTCATTCAGTTGAATCCCGCTTTTTTCGGCTGGGTCACCTTCAAAAATCTGCGTGACGAGAACACCCCCTTCGTTATCAAGACCATAATATTTTTTCAATTCCTGGGTCAGATCCTGTATGCCCACACCCAGCCAGCCTCTGGTAACCGCGCCGCTTGATTTGAGCTGATCGATGATCCCTTTCGCCAGATTCACGGGTATGGCAAAACCAATACCCTGCCCGCTGGCAACAATGGCCGTATTGATGCCCACGACCTCGCCCGCCAGATTGATCAAGGGACCACCGCTGTTCCCCGGATTAATCGAGGCATCCGTCTGGATAAAATCCTCATAAGGTCCGAACCCGATGATCCTTCCTTTGGCGCTGACGATGCCCGCGGTTACGGTCTGCTCGAGGCCAAACGGGCTGCCGATGGCCACCACCCAGGCGCCCACATCGAGCTTGTCTGAATCGCCCATCTGAATCGGTGTCAGATCTGAAGTCGCCGATATTTTGATCAGTGCCAAGTCGGTCTTGGGGTCTCTCCCCACCACGGTGGCATCGTATTCTTCTTCATTGACCAGTTTGACCTTGATCTGATCGGCATTCTCAACCACATGGTTGTTGGTGACGATATATCCTTCTTTGTCGATAATAAACCCCGAACCCAGACTCCGTTGCTTGTAGTCCCGCGGCGCTTCCTCCATAAAGGGTCCGAAGAAGTCTTCAAACGGGTTTTTTTTATCGTTAAAAGGACCGCCGAAGAAATGCTTGTAAATGCGACCGGCGTCTTTGACGGTGGTGACGGTGCTGATGTTCACCACGCTCGGTTTGGCAGCTTTGGCAAGTTGGCTGAAATTGTTGGGAACCATGACGACATCGGTGCTTTTTGCTGCACCGACGACGGCAGGACTGAATCCGAGCAAAAAGCCGATTATAACCATGATAATGACATAACGTGATTTATTGACTGATTGAATCATTTGCACACCTCCTTGAATGTCTCCGATAATTTAATAATTCTTAATCTGAAATCCTATTAACTCGTAAAAAGGTGTTTTTCCTTTTTACGAGCTGAACATAACACCCAAAGTTAACCAAAACATGACCGCAAAATTACCATTTGGTAATATTTTAACCCTTCGGGGTTAAAATATGCTGTCTTTTTAGGTGTTTTAAGGAGAAGGGTTGTTTTGACGTTGCCTACCAATCCGGTCAAGCTTTCCTAAAAACCACCCGGAAGGTACTCCCCCTGCCCGCTTCGCTCTCCACTTCAATGGTTCCATCGTGTGCTTCTGCAATGGCTTTGGCCAGGCTGAGTCCGAGTCCGGCACCGGCCGTTGACCGGCTGGGATCGCACCTGAAGAAACGATCGTAGATATGGGGAAGATCTTTTTCTGAAATACCGATACCGGTATCAATGACTGTCAGAACGGCCCGGTGTTTCGCATTCCATTGAACCGATATGCTGACCGTACCGTTTGGGGGGGTATATTTCAAAGCATTATCCAACAAGTTGGCACTCATGCGCTGCAGCATGGAAACATCGCCCATTATCTGGACATCCTCCTTGACGTCGCATGACATGGCAATCTCTTTGTCGTTTGCAATGGCTTGGAACAGTTCGCATGCATCCCGAACGATCCGGGCAAGATCTACTTTTTGTGAACGGAATTCTCCGATGCCGGTTTCTGTCTTTGAAATCATCAGCATGGTATTGATCATATCCAGCAGGCGATCGCTCTCTTCAATATTGCTGGCAGCCATCTGTTCAAATTCCTGCAGGGTCATCCCGGTAGTCAATGCAACTTCCGCTGATCCCCTGATTCGGGTGATAGGACTTTTTAAATCATGTGCGATATTATCGCTGATTTCTTTCATGCCGGATACCAGTTTCTGAATCCGGTCCAGCATATGGTTGAATGTCGTCGCCAATTGATCGATTTCATCGTTGTTTGTTTTCACCGGCACCCGTTTTTCAAGGGAGCCCGCTGAAATGTTTCTGGCAGTTCGGGTAACCGCTTCCACACCGGACACCGCCCTACGCGCCATAAACCAGCCCACGCCGGCCGATAACATGATGAGCAGCAAGATAGTAATGATGAATATTTTTTTGAAGGCTTCAATAAAGCGGGTCTCATTTTCCATGGACTGGCCCAGTTGAAGGATAATGCCGGATCCAATACTGCTGTACAAAACACGAACGCTCTGATTCCTTTCGGGTATAATCATGGTTTCAAAGGATTGGTTTTCACCCTCCAGAATCTTTTCAATTCGGGACCGGTTTACACCGATATCACGCCAGTACGTCATGTTTGAAGATGAAAACGAAATTCCCGTTGGATACATGAGACGATAAAAAATCTTTTTCTCACCGGCTGCCTGGGATTCTATTGCTGCAAACCGTTTGACAGCCTCGATACCGTCTGTTGCCATGATCCGCGAAAAGACACCAAGCTGTTTCTGCAGATCCCTGTCGGTTTGATCTCTGAATGCGGATGTAATGAAAAAATAAAAAAAGAGAAAAGCAATACAGGCCGAAAAAGAGAATATGCCTGCGTACCAAAGGGTTAAACGGAACGCCAGCGTATGACGGAGTCTAATCGCTTTCTTTAAGTACATAACCTACACCGCGAACCGTGTGAATCAGTTTGGCGTCAAAATCATTATCAATCTTGTCACGCAGCTTGCAAATTCTTGCTTCAACCACGTTGGTCTGGGGGTCGAAATTATAATGCCAGACATGTTCCATGATCATTGTTTTCGAAACAACCCGCCCGGTGTTTCGCAGGAGGTATTCCAGGAGCGCATATTCCAGCGGTTGAAGATCAATTTTCCGTCCTTGCCTGGTAATCTCACGGCTGATGAGGTTCATCACAAGCCCCCCCACCTGAATCCGGTTGGGTTCTTTTGCACCGCTCGATCTTCTGATCAAAGCCTGGATGCGTGCCAGCAGCTCTGAAAAGGCAAAAGGTTTGGTAAGATAATCGTCGCCGCCGATCTGCAATCCCTTTATGCGATCATCCAATGCATCCCTGGCACTTAAAATAATGATGGGGGTGTCGATGCCCTCTTGTCGGATTTCCTCTATCAATTTCAGGCCGTCCAGCTTCGGCAACATAATATCCACAATGGCCGCATCATACGGTTCAGTCAGGGCCAGGTGCAGACCATCTTCTCCATTGCATGCATGATCAACCGTAAAACCGGCTGCTGATAACCCTTTTTGAATGAAGGAAGCAATCTTGAGGTCGTCTTCAACGAGTAATATGCGCATAGCTCTAAAAAGTCACTTTCCGCTTCAATGTATTCAAACCCCTGAATAGAAACAGAGGGATTGAATAAATCTGAATCAATGTCGCTTTATTACAATCTAACATAAATTTTTCAAAAAATCTATTTGGCTAAAACCATCTTGACATCCTAATAAATTCCTTTTAGATAAAATCGTGTATTGATTTTAGCTAAAAGGAATTTCACATGACCCTCCAGCAACAAATTAAAAAAGATCTCACATCCGCCATGAAGGCCAGGGATGAAGAAACAAAAAGCACCCTTCGCGTGGTTATAGGCGAATTCGCACGTGCCGACAAGAAAGAGTTGTCCGATGAAGAGGTTATCAAGGTGTTGAAAAAATTAATCAAGTCTGAAAAAGAAACCCTGGAGAAACAGGGCGTTAATGAATCATCCCCTTTTATTCGAACGATTGAAGCGTACCTGCCGCAGATGGCGACGGATGGAGAGATCGGCGCATGGATTAATGAGCATATTGATTTTTCAGAGTTTAAGAGCAAAATGCAGGCCATGGGACCCATTATGAAGCATTTCGGTTCCCGGGCAGACGGGAATACGGTCAAATCCATACTTCAAAAACTTTAGGCCGAGTATTTAATGAATAATTTACTTGCATTCGGCAAAAAGGGTGTTATTATATCTTTATTCAACAAGGCTTCATTCCAAATGGGTGGGGCGATTTTTCTCTGAAGGAACAAATCATTTTTTTTTATGGAACATCCTCCAGGCTAAGATTTTGAAAATTTTTTGAAAGGAGGTTGTTACCATGATCAACGGAACTGTTAAGTGGTTTAATGAGCGCAAAGGCTTCGGATTTATCGAACGCGAAGATGGGCCGGATGTATTTGTTCATCATTCAGCAATCAATTCATCAGGATTTCGGTCTCTCAATGAAGGCGACAGAGTCTCTTTTGATATTGAGCAAGGGCAAAAAGGTCCTGCTGCAGTAAATGTCACTGTAAGCTAAAATTTAATATCTGTTAAAAAAAGGCACCCACATGCATTTTGTGGGTGCCTTTTGTATTTGTGCGCCATTACCGATTCTCATTCAACAGTGCTTTCGCCACAGCAACATCGTATACCTGATCGGGATTAAATGCTTTTTTTTCGAATTGTTTGGCTGCCTGTACAATGGCGTCATGGGAAATCCATCCGTGCTCTTCCCATAAATTTGGATCGTCCTGATTCCACAATCTGAACTCAATGGCGTTCCCTAACCGCCGCACATACATTTTAACCCGTTTTTTTTGCGGATACGGGTAATAATATAATCCTCGGTCATCTTTCATTAACGGATTCCTCATTTTATGCATTTTTTATATAGCGTTTGGATCAGACATCATTATACCCTATCAATAACTCTATGATAACTCAAAAATATTCCTGTATCGGAACGTTCTTCTGACAAACGCTATACCAAATGATTTGACATATCAACGATGAATTATTACTTTGCACTCCATTATGACAGACACCTCCAAAAACGCCTTGCTTTGTCCAAACTGCCGTAAACTGATCAGTTCGGATGAGCCTCGCTGCCCGTATTGCGGAACGCTCAGGCCCGGATCAAAGCTAAAAAATAATGCGCTCATTCGGTTGTTTCAAAGTCCTGCTCAATTCATTAAAACCATTATCTACGTGAACGCCGGCATGTTTATCATCTCGATTCTCTTGAGCACCAAAATGATAAACGTCTCTTTCAATCCACTGACATTTCTGTCTCCCGATTCCAGAAGTCTCCTGGTGCTCGGCGCCACGGGCGTAATTCCCATCGATCACATGCATCGCTGGTGGTCATTACTCTCCGCCAACTACCTTCACGGGGGCATCCTGCATATTTTTTTCAATATGATCGCTTTCCGACAAATCGCAGGGCTCATCATTCAAGTGTATGGTATCCATCGGATGTTCATCCTATACACGCTTGGCGGCATAGCCGGTTTTTTTGTCTCTTATTTGGCGCATACTAATTTTACAATCGGTTCTTCCGCCGCCGTTTGCGGTCTTATCGGCGCTGCATTGTATTACGGAAAGCGGCGCGGCGGTCTTTATGGAAACATGATCTACCGCCAGATCGGCGGATGGACACTTGCCATTTTTATTTTCGGTTTTCTGGTTCCGGGTATCGACAACTGGGGACATGCCGGCGGCATCGCCGCAGGTATTGCCGGCGGATTGGTTCTAGGATATCAGGAGAGAAAAAAAGAAAACCGATTCCATAAAACCCTGGCCTACGTAGCGGCGGCGTCAACGGTCGTTACCTTGTTATTTGCTGTGACATCAGGGATTTATTATCTGTATTTCGCATAAATTTTCATGCTCGTGCCCAAACAACAAAGCATGGAACAATCCATATATTTAAACGTCATGGCTATCCTCTAAATAATAAGCATGAAAATTTATATCAAAAAAAGGTTGATTGTTTCTAATGAATATGAGGGGGAAATTATATATATGCCCGAAGAGATTGAAAATTACAAAGCTCTCAGGCGCTGCATCCTGGAAAATCTCTACAGCTTCTTCCAAGAATACCCCTTTGGATTGACGGAACTGATATCGCTTGAAGACGACTGCCATACAGACAGCCGGACACTGAACTGGAACCTGGTCTATCTTGACCAATGCGGATATATTGAGCTGGATAAATCACAAGAGTGCCCGCCGTATATTTCGTGCACCGTTGCCATTACAGCCAAAGGCATCGATCTCGTAGAAAATAAATCGCGATTTAACAAGCTCTTTCCCGCTTAGAACCTTTGTCAGAATAACGTCCCGATAATGGCAAGCTGCACGTTTATGTTCACGGAAGCCACAAGCCGGCGGGTATGTCGGTTGTTTTGATGCGTTTTTTCTTGACACCCAAGCCGGTTTTTTATATAGCCTTGGCCCATACTGGAGAAAGAAAATATCGTTTAAATACCATCTGATTGAGCGCTTATGAATTTAAACACAACTGAAAGTGAACGCAGAAAAGAAAAACGGTATAAAGTCGCCGGTGGCGCCTACGCTGTTGTGGGAACCAAATCAAACAAACTCGGCCAAATTAACAATATCAGCAGCAGCGGGCTTGCATTCAAATATCTTGCCAATGAAACAAGCTCGGACGGCGCGCAGCTGATGGATGTCTTTGTGAGAAATCATGATTTCCGCATGAAAGCTATCCCCATTAAAACCGTTTATGATGTTGAACTGGCCAAGGAAGATCCATACAGTACCGTCGTCCTCCGCCAGCAAAGCGTTCTGTTCGGTGATCTGACCGAAGAACAGATCACCAAACTCATGCATTTGCTCCAGTACCACACAGTGGGCGAAATCTAATCTTTTTATGTTCTCCCAGATTGAGCGATTCCCAAAAGCCAAACCGCTCAGAGTTGGGTTCTGATTGGCAACAGAGGTCCCGGTGTTTTTCAAAAAGACACATCATAACCGACGGCTGTCCAATATCCACATCATCCGGACCATGGGCCGAAGACGATTCTTAAAGATCCTGTCTGCCCTTTGCATGTTTCAGGGCGTGCCGGCATTCGCTTTTGGCAAGGCTCTCGGCCCGGAAACGCCGTTGAACAACCTGGTTACAGCTGATGAAACACCTCAAACCACTATCATAAACGACCATTCCCGACACCATCGTGATGAGGACATAGTCCTTGAACCAATGGCAATAAAACTGATTGACGCCATCGTAAAACGGCTGTCCCGTCTTCAAGATACCGTTGGATACGGCAATTTTTGTTTATTCAATTTTGATGAAATGCGCTATCTTGCCGGCAGTTATCCGAATATCGGCGAATTCCCGCGTGTGGAAATCGATTGCCTTGAGAAGCTTTTTTACACGGCTGCGAACCGCTATGGATTTCTGGGAGAAAAAACGTTTCAAAATATCACGGACAGGATTGACAAACAACTCACAGAAAAAATCTCCGGAACAGGCAATTATCTCTACAGTGGGTTGGCGGTTGAAATGTATCATAAGATATCCAAGGATGTCGGCAGTCAGCTCATATTGACAGCCGGCGTACGGGGTATTGTGAAACAATTCTATCTGTTCCTTTCAAAAGCATTGCGTCACAACGGCAACCTGTCTTCAGCAGCCCGCTCCATCGCACCGCCCGGCTATTCGTTTCATGCCGCCGGCGATTTTGATGTGGGGAAAGCCGGTTATGGCGTTGCCAATTTTACAGACCGGTTTACCGAAACCAATGTGTACGCTACGCTCACATCTTTGGATTATGTCAAGTTTCGATACCCGCCGGGCAACCCAACCGGCATCGTATTCGAACCCTGGCATATCCAAGTCGTTTAACCCATATGGCAAGAGGCGATCAATTAGGACGACAGTGGAAAATAATCAGAACCCTCATTGCGTCCAAAAGAGGAAAATCCGTGCAGGATATTGCGGCCGACCTCAACTGTCATCCGCGTACGGTATATCGGGATCTGGAAGCGCTCCAGGCAGCGGGTTTTCCTGTGTATACGGAGCGGATCAACAATAAAGGCTACTGGTCCCTTCTGGAATCGGCACGGCATCACATACCGATTCCATTCAACCTGACCGAGCTTATGGCCCTCTATTTCAGCCGTGATATGTTAAGGGTTCTTAAAAATACCATATTTTACGATTCCCTGGAATCGCTCTTCCAAAAGATCAAAGCCACACTTTCTCCCGGAACCATCCAATATCTCGATCAAATCGGGGACAGCCTTCATGTAGGATTTAAGTCGTACAAGGAATATGGAAAATTTAAAGATATCATCGTCCAGGCCAATGAAGCAATCATACAAAAAAACCATATCCGAATCATTTACCATGCCATGAGCCGGCAAGAAGAATCCGAACGTGTCATTGCACCCTATAAACTCTGGTTCTTCGACGGTACCTTTTACCTGCTGGGGTATTGTCAACTCCGAAACGGCATCCGACTGTTTGCGATTGACCGGATAAAAAAGCTTGAGCCCATGCTAACAACCTTTGAAACACCTGAAAATTTTGATATTGAAAGCGTGCTGCAATCCAGCTTCGGTGCATTTATCGGGGAAGTGATTCCGGTTGAAATCCGTTTTTCTTCCCACGTTGCCGGTTATGTTATGGAAAAAACCTGGCACACAAGTCAAACCATCGAACAGCAGGTTGACGGATCGATCATTTTCAGGGCAGCGGTTGCCGGTACGGAAGAGATCAAATTCTGGATCATGAGCTGGGGCTCCAGCGCTCAGGTTTTAGCGCCTGAATCTTTAAAAAGGGAGATTGCCGCAGAGGCGGATGCCATGTTGCGTAACTATGAACAGAAATAACATTATGAAATGATATATAAAACTATTATATCACGAAAGCACGAAAAGACGAAATCACGAAAAAGATCTAATTCATAATGTGTCTTTTTTTTATGATTAAAAAGAAAATGCCAATGGAAATCGACTCAAAATTACCGGAGGTGGGTGTCACCATCTTTACGGTCATGTCCAAGCTTGCAAATGATCATGGCGCCATCAACCTTTCACAGGGGTTCCCTGATTATAAGATCGATTGGAACGCGGTAAAAGACCATCTCTCACCCAAAACCAGGCTCATGATCCTGAACTCTCCCCATAACCCGTCTGGGAGCGTTCTTCTTGAAGATGACATGCAAGCGCTCAAGCACATCCTGAATTCCGCAGATGTATTGATTTTAAGTGATGAAGTATATGAGCATATCATTTTTGACGACGTGATCCATGAAAGCATCTCCCGGCATCCGGAATTGGCATCGAGGAGTTTTGTA
>CAYTAQ010000001.1:71251-77161 GCA_964435695.1 uncultured Desulfobacterales bacterium
TACCACAGGCTGGAAAATCGGTTACTGCCTTTCAGATGAACCGGATGTTGCCTTTTCACGGCGAATCACCATCGATCACGGTGTCGCATCCATACCGGTCTCTGCCTTCTATCATGATCACACGGATCACCGTGTGGTGCGCTTCTGCTTTGCCAAAAAAAACGAAACACTTGAAAGGGCGGCTGAAAAATTATGCAGGATTTAAAGGTAACGCTTATTCAAACCAAACTAATCTGGGAAGACATTCCGGCAAACCTTTCTGTATTCGATAAAAAACTGGATGCCATCCGGGAAGAAACGGATCTCATTGTTTTGCCGGAAATGTTCTCCACGGGTTTCAGCATGAATGCACCTGAGCTGGCCGAAGATATGGATGGATCCGCTGTTTCGTGGCTGCTCAACCAATCAGAAAAGAGACATGTCGATATTGCCGGAAGTGTGATCATCAAGCACTGCAATCACTACTACAACCGTCTCATATGGGTCCGGCCGGACAGAAACATAACATACTATGATAAAAAGCATCTCTTTCGAATGTCGGAAGAAGAAAAAGTTTATCGTGAGGGACGGTCCACCCTGACGGTTGAACTCAAGGGATGGCGGATTCGGCCGTTTATCTGTTACGATTTGCGCTTTCCCGCGTGGACAAGAAATTCAGGTGTCCCCTACGATGTGGCTCTGTTTACAGCAAACTGGCCGGCCATACGGGTGAATCAGTGGAAAATCCTTTTGCAGGCAAGGGCCATTGAAAATCAGTCGTATGTGCTCGGTGTCAACCGGATTGGAAAGGACGGCAATGGCATTACCTACAATGGATACTCATCGGTAATCGATCCGGTGGGGCATATCCTTTTCCAAAAAAAAGACCGCCCCTGGATTCACACCGAATCATTATCCTATTCATTTCTGCAGGATTACAGACAATCATTTCCCGCCTGGATGGACAGAGACCAGGAGATTGATCAACTATTTCACGAAACATCCGGCCATGCATAGTATCAAAATACAGGAATCCCTGGAGCATCGAATTGTACATGGTTTATCCTGTGAATGGGAAAATGCGCTATGGCTGCTCCCTCCCCAAGATAGAAACCGGCTGAAACGACCCTTTTTCGGTTTGAGGGATATGGCCAGCAGACTGGGCTACTGGTCGGATGAAAAAAACGAAATCGCTTTAAGCCGGTCGCTGGTAATGAACTGTCCATGGGACGATGTCCGGGAGGTCCTGTTCCATGAAATGGCTCACCAGTACACCGGTCAAGTGTTGGGTGCCGTCAATACCCCCCCCCACGGTCCTGCATTTAAAAAAGCGTGCCGGCTGCTGCGTGCCAATCCAAAAGCTTCGGGCAGTTTCAAGCCGCTGCATGAAACCCTGCAAGACAACCCAAGCCATGAAAATGACAAAATCTTGATCCGTGTAAAAAAGCTCATGTCCCTGGCTGAAAGCAAAAATCAATATGAAGCTGAGGCAGCAATGACCAAAGCGCATGCGCTCATAAAAAAGTATAATATCGACCTGATACGCGAAACATCGCATCGCGATTTTGTCAGTATCTTTGTTGGAACGCCGGCGCTTCGACACCATTGCGAAGTCTATCACCTGGCAAATCTGCTGCAAACATACTATTTTATTCAGGGATTATGGGTTTCGGCTTATGTGGTGGAAAAAGGCAAAATGGGGCGGGTATTTGAAATCAGCGGGACGGTTTCCAACATAAATATTGCTTCCTATGTTTATGACTTCATTACAAATTATATTCATTCGCAATGGACCCGATACAACGCGCTGAAACGATTGAATCGCTACCGAAAAACCGATTTTGCCGTCGGTATTATCGAAGGCTTCTTTAACAAACTCAAATCCGGAAAACAAATAGCCAAGCACTCAAACCCGATCCATGCATTGGTTAAAACTGAAGACCCTTTGCTGAAACAATACATGTCGTATAAATACCCGAACACGAGAAGTTTCCAACGGGCGGCCCCAAACCAGGATGACAAGGTGTTGAAAGACGGGTACGTTATCGGTAAAAAGCTGGTTATTTCAAAAGGAATTGTCCATAAACAAAAAAGCGATATGCAAATACCACACATAAAAATAATGGCGTGATAGAGATAAGAATGGGAAAAACATCCATGACAACCATTAAAATCGCAACCATCGGCGGCGGCAGCGGTCAGTTTGCCCTTTTGGCCGGGCTCAGATCATTACAGGGAATCGATATTACGGCCATTGTATCCATGGTTGATTCCGGGGGCAGCACCGGTCGCTTGCGGGATGAGCTCGGCATCCTGCCGCCGGGGGATATTTTAAAATGCATCCTGGCCCTATCACCGCATCGCGATATTGTGCGCAGTCTTTTTTTGAAACGATTTAAAAATGATCGGCGTTTGATGGGTCACAATGCCGGGAATATGCTTTTGACGATGCTTTCACGTTATACCGGCAGCTTTCCGGCGGGCGTGAATGCCCTTTCTGAAATTCTCGACACCAAGGGAACCATTTTACCCGTAACCATCGATCGTGCCACTTTGGTGGCTGAACTAACGGACGGGTCCAGAATTTTTGGCGAAAAAGCCATTGATATGCCGAGGGGCACCCAGCGTGAACGAATTAAAAATGTCTATCTCGTTCCACATCATGCAGATTCTATTTCGGTTTACTTCCCGGTTCTTGATGCTATCGGCCATGCAGACTATATCATCCTGGGGCCGGGAGATCTGTTCACCAGCATTATTCCGAATCTGGTTGTGCCGCAAGTCAAAGAAGCCCTCCGTGATGCAAAGGCGAAAATAATCTTTGTCGTCAATATCATGACAAAATTTGGGGAAACCGATGTTTTTGCCGGAAAGGACTTCGTCAAACAGCTGGAAGCAATTATTGAACGTCCATTTGACGGTATTGTTTTCAATTCTCTAAAGCCGGATGATTCCATTCTCAGATCCTATCAAACGCAAAAAGCCCGCTTTGTCGATATCGACCGGCATGATTCGTTCTGGATCCATCGAAATATCATTGCGGCGGATATCCTGGATACATCCGGCGGGATTGTAAGGCATGACTCACAGAAACTGGCAGCTTTAATCGATCAGATCATTCACGAGGAGCGATTATTAAAAGGCCGTTAATCATCGGTGTCATGGGAGGCGGATCAGCTAACCAATCCGACCTGAAGGCTGCCTACCATTTGGGGGAGCTCGTTGCACAAAATGGTTGGATTCTTCTGAATGGCGGCAGAAACAGTGGCGTCATGGAAGCCTCCGCCAAAGGAGCCTGTGATAATGGCGGCTTGACCATAGGCATTCTTCCTGATGAGAACCCGCAGAGAGCGTCCCGTTATATCACCATCCCCATTATCACCGGTATGGGGAGCGCGAGAAATTGCATCAATGTCCTCACAAGCAACATCGTGGTTGCCTGCCCAGGCGGCCCGGGCACATTATCGGAAATCGCATTGGCTTTGAAATATGACAAGGTCGTAATCCTTTTCAACTACCAGGAAAACCGACTTTTTGAACGATATCATCAAACCGGTCAATTGTTTTATGCAGATTCGCCTGAAGAAGTGATCGCGGAAATAGATACCTGGATTGAACGCAGACGGCTCCAATGATATTCTATGAGATGCTGCTGTCCCAATTAGCCGACATCTTCGACACACCCAACGGAAGAGGTTGTTTCATACCGAAAAAACTGTTCTCAGCCCAGGTTCAATATAGCTTCCGCCATGGCCAGATCTTCCGGATCGGTAATTTTAATATTTCGTCGGCTTCCGGGTATGACACGAACCTTTATTCCCATGCGTTCCACAAGGGCTGCATCATCGGTGTTTAAAACCCCTTCCTTGCAAGCAGCTTCATGGGCGTTTATTAAGATTTTATAGCGGAATGCCTGCGGTGTCTGGGCAAGCCATAATCTGTCCCGGCTGACCGTGGCCTCAATTTGGAAATCGCTGTTTACCGCCTTTAAGGTATCGCTGACGGGAATTGCTAAAATGCATGCGCCGGTTTCAGCAGCGCCGGCAATGCATGCCGATATCTGTCGGGGTGCAATAAACGGTCTGACGCCGTCATGGATAACGACAATGCTTTCTCTGTCATCGATGGCAAGCAGGCCGTTTTTTACGGAATCCTGGCGCCGCTCTCCTCCCGCAATGAACTGTACCGGCTTTTTCATATCAACCGGGGCAATTATCTTTTCGCTGCAATATCGAATATCCTTAGGCGGAACCACCAGGATGATTTGATGAACATCCCGACACGCATTGAATGCCTGGATGGAATACGCCAAGATCGGCAGCTTTTGAAGCAGGAGATACTGCTTGGGTGTAGCACGATTCATCCGGGCGCCCCTGCCGGCGCCGACGATTATGGCGATAACTTTCATCTTCTCAAATATTTCAGTTCCTTGGGCAACGGCACATCCTTGCCCATGGAATCCTCTCCGTAGTTGACGCTTGCAAGAATGTCTATGTCGTTCAATGCTCTTGAATCCCCTTCGAACACGACTTCCTTGATGTTCTCTTTTTGAATCTTGCCACCCGCCCATTGAATATCGAGGACACTGCCGGCGTCAAACCTGTTTTCTCCCACACACAATTCCACGTCCCCGCCATAATACTGAACAACTTTGGCCACCAGCAAACTGGGCCTTAAGTGAAACCCGAGGGTTACCGGTACGCCGACTTTAACGATAGATCGCTCGATATTTTCATTAAGGATCTCTTTGGCCAATCCGGTTCCATTCGTGAGAAAATGGCAAACATAGAATAAGCCGTAATTGATCGTCCGATCCATAAGTGTTTCAGAATCTACCAGTTCAGCAAGTCGATCCTGCACCTTTTTATAAATGTTTTTATAGCCGGCTTCATGGAGATGTCTTTCATAGAAATGGAGCAGGCGGCCGACCATCTGCAGAAGATGAAACACAACACTAAAATAGCTTCTGAGCTGCTTCAGCTTTCTGTTTCCAAATCGATATCCCCCATGGATGACATAGGTATCAAAGGCGGACTGCAGGCTGTGAACCAGCATCTCAAAGCGGCGAATTTCAACTTCATTGACCTTTTCAGGCACAAGGGTCAAAATCTCATTCAAGCCATATGGCTCATAAAACCCCAGTTCGTCGAATGTCTTTGCAATCCTCAAAAATTCTCCCGCAATTTTGACAATATTTTTTTTCTGGAGGTCTTTGGATTCGTCATCTATATCGTAGTTGAGAATTTCATTGGTTGTTATCGCGGGAAAATCAGCACGGGTGAATCTGTCTGCAGGCAACCGGATATTGAGAATTTTCGCTTCTTCAATAATGACCGGGGCCAATTTTTTCAGCGTTTTTGTCAAAAACTGAACCGTCTTCTGCCCTTCGCTTCTGAATGCTTCGCTATCCGGCAAATCATAGAAAACAAGCCGATTCGATATGTGCTCCTGGGAATATGCGCCCAGACACAAGTGCCGGATGGCTGCACATAGCTCTCTGTAAAAATACCACGATACGCTGTTTTTAGCGCCATGAAAATCAAGAAAATCCTCTAAAACCTGGGAGGTGCCGACAAGTCTGGAATAGAGCTTCTTCGTAAACCGAGGTTGCTCATCAGGACTGCAGTCTATGTAGATACAGCACTTGAGATAATCTTCAGAAAATATTTGTGTCTTGTCCATAAAAGACAAATTGTTTCCAGATACTTCCATGACACACGGAATCCTGTCCTGAATCGGCTGAAGCAGCCCGTAAGCCGAATTCTGTTCCCGAACCGGGTCTCCCCGAATCGGGCAACGATCATTCATCTATGGATGGCCGTTGCCGGTCACCTCTTGCAACCTACCCGGGAGTTCGAACGGGCCGTTCTCAAGCACTCCCCTATTTGGTCTTGCACCGGGTGGGGTTTACCGAGCTTCTCCGGTCACCCG
>CAYTAQ010000002.1:0-75945 GCA_964435695.1 uncultured Desulfobacterales bacterium
CTTGACATAGGCCTGCTGGCTCCAGACGCCACCGCTGAAGCTAAAAATATAAACAGCGCCGCCTCCAGCGGCGCTGTTGTCAGATTCGTCGCCATCAACCCCGGTGGCACCGCTGCACTCTTGCCGTGCTCCCACCGCCAGAGTGCTGCCGTCGGCCGAAAGCGCTACACCGCGGCCAAACTCATCATCCGTCTCGGTGTTGGAGGCCTTAACATAGCCGATCGTCTCCGCTCCCCACTTGCTTCCTCCGTTTCCTTCATCACCGCCGCATGCGCATAACGTCACCAGGATAATGAGAACCGCTGTCCGAATAATGCAAGCGCCAAAATTCATCTCTGCCTCCTTCTGCAATTTCGGGGAGTCCGGGATGCCCCGCACATTTACAGCTTTTCGTCTAAAGCGACATAACTTGTCTATACCATAAACTTTAAATTAAATAAACTGTAAATGTGTGGGGCGTCGTCAAGATTCTCCAATAATTGCTATAGTTAGGGAGGTGCCATTTAACCCACTCCATTCTTCTATTGGCGGAATGCTAAAGTCCTTTCCAGGAAGTCCGGGACGCCCCACACATTTATAGTTTTTCGTCTAAAAGCTCAAAGCGTTTACCTCCGCTATTTTTTCACCGCGGATTACCGACTGACTTACCCCGGATAATGAAGCTTCCAATCTCCTTGATAGCTCGGTCATGCTCATGCCAACTTCGCTGACTGCCCAGAAGCAAAGCAAACTTCGCGCAGCAACACGTCTGCGTGCTATTTTACCACGTATTCCTATGTGGTAAAGTTTCTCTTTCATGGCGCGGAGGCAACATTCAATATCACGAAGACTCTCGCGATAAGCTAGCTGGGCAAAAGCCATACAAAGAAACTGATCAAAGCATGTAAAAGAGCGAACACGGTAATTACCGTTGTAACGATCACCGCAACGACGAAATTTTTTAATCGGGAGGAAATCCATAATTTGGGAGAATACGGTTTGGCCTTTGTACACTGATTATATCCTTTCGTTGTTTTATTAAGTTATATTACTTTTATAAGCTCCGATCAGACAATGCGGAATAAAGCTATTTGGCGGCAGAAATCCTCTATAAGGATATGCGCCGCAGGACACGACGGGCGGTCTCGGGCCGCGTCAGCATCACCAGGTTTCCGATAAGCACCAGGACAATACCCGCCATGCCGTTGACGGTCCAGTGGTAATTTTCGAACAGGGTTGAAAGCAGCAGGGCCAGCACCGGAACCAGGAGCATGACATACGCGGCGTAATCTGCACCGATTCGACCGATCAGGAGCATATAGCAGCCGAATGCCACAATCGACCCGAAAATGGTCAAATAGAGCATCGGGCCCAGATAGCCGATGGACCAATCCATGATGCATGTGCCTCCCCCGCCAAAGTAAATAAACAGTGTCAGAACCCCGCCGTAGGCCATGCCGTAAGCATTGGCCTGGGTCACCGGAATGCCGTTTTTTGCATTGTGGGAACCCACGATATTCCCGACAGATGCCAGATAGGACCCGATCAGGGCCAATATCAAACCGATAAGCCCTTGGGTTGCGGAAAAAGCCGTCAGATCGAACCAGAACAGAACACAGAGTCCCGTGAGCCCCACAATGCCGCCTGAAAAAGCTCTCCAGTCCACGGGTTGGGACATAAATAACTTCAGGTTCAGGATGTTCCACATCATAATGGTCGAAAATACCACCGCCACAAGACCACTCGTTAAGTAAACCGTGGATAAATAGCTCATACAGTAACCAAGAGAAAACAGTGTAACGCCCTGCAGCGCCATGAATTTGTGATCATTCAGTGAAAACCTGAGCTTCTTTTTCGTTAAAAGGCAATACAGGAGAAGTATCAGGGCAGCCAGGCAGAACCGGTATCCCACAGACAGGACAGGGGGCACCTGGGTCAACTGCAGCTTGATTCCCAGCCATGTTGATCCCCAAATGAGCGTAGCAGCAAGGTATAAAACAAAGTTTAACATACTTTTTTTAATATTGGTGGCATTGTTGAAATGCGTTTTAAGTTTTAGGTGTTAAGTTTTAAGCAATTGGAGATTAGCGAACTATCTCAACCTAAAACCTAAAACGTAACACTTAAAACTATATGGTTGAATCACAATCGCCCCTTTCTTAAAATGGCCACCAGGAGCCATATGCCCATAACCGCGGCAGCTAAAAATCCGATGATACCGATGAGGGAAATGCCGTAAAAAAGGGGCGGCGTTTTGGATATGACAATGAGGGCCGATCCTACAATCAAGCCGGCAATAATAATTGAAAAGGAGAGGCGATTGCTGATCTGGTCATGGGTGGACAACATCCGGTCAAATCCTTGAATCTCGTGGCCTATCAGCAGTTTTTTCTGCCGGATGAGCCGGGTGATTTCAAGCAGGTCTTTGGGGAAGTCCTGGAAAAAGTCATAGAGCTGAGATGCCAGGCCGATGATATCGCTTTCAATTCTTTTCGGGGAAAATCTTTGGAGCTTGACCCGCTTTATAAAGGGTGTCGCCTCGGCGACCATGTCAAAATCGGGATTGAGCTTACTGGCCACGGTTTCAACGGCACTGAGGGCTTTCATCATGAGAAAGATATCCGGATAAATTTTGAGACGGTGGAGAGATGCAAGCTCAAGCAGTTGTTGAAGCAGCTTCCCGAGTTCGATGTCCTTCAGGGGTTTGTAAAGATGCTGCCCAATAAATTCCGCCACGTCTTTTTCCAATAGCCGGATATCGGGTTTTTCGTCCCAGGAAGTGAGCTTCAGAAGGTATTTGCCTGACCGTGCTTCGTCCCGGCGGACAACACTGTCCACCAGCTCGACAAAATCCTCACGGGTGTTGCGGTCAATGGTTCCCACCATTCCAAAATCCAATAGGCAGATAACATTGCCGGGAAGTACAAATATATTCCCCGGATGAGGATCTGCGTGGAAAAAACCATGGTCAAATATCTGGCTGAGACAAACATAGGCCCCGCGAGCCGTAATCAGTTTTCTATCAAACCCTTCCCTATCGAGTTGCTCGGTATCGGAAATTTTAATTCCTTTGACGTATTCTGTTGTGAGCACCCGTTCCGTGGTTGTTTCTCTAAAAACTTTCGGGATGTAAACAGTCGAATCATTGAGAAACTGATGGGCAATCCGCTCCATATTGGTGGCTTCGATGGTATAGTCGAGTTCTCTTTCCAGCGTTTTTGCAAATTCTTCGACGATCTTTACCGGCTGATGGAATGCGAGTTCTTGGATATGCCGTTCGGCGAGCGTGGCAAGATGGAGCATGATTTCAAGATCGACTTCAATAATTTTCCGGATACCCGGACGCTGCACTTTTACGGCAACCACTTCGCCGTCCAGCAATCTGGCCTTGTATACCTGCCCGATGGATGCGGAAGCCAAAGGCATTTCTTCAAAGGATTCAAAGATCTTTTCCAGCGGTGCTCTCAGCTGACTTTCAATGATTTCTTTTGCCTCCTGAAAGCGAAACGGCGGCACGTCGTCCTGAAGCTTTGTGAGCTCATTGATGAGATCGATCTGTATCAGGTCCGGCCGGGTTGATAAAATTTGTCCCAGTTTGATATAGGTGGGGCCCAGTTCTTCAAATGCCAGTCGGATGCGTTCGGCTCTTGACGATCTTTCCACGCGATCCTTGCGCTTTTTGTTGATCATGGACAAGGCGATTTCAATATACTGATCAATCTTCAGGGTTTCGATCAAATCGCCAAAACCGTATTTGATGAGGACCCCTAGAATCTGACTGTAGCGGTTCAGGTTGCGGTAGGTGCGCCCGATAACGCCTATTTTCCTTATGCTAAGCATATGGCAATCTATTTTGCGGATGGCGGCTCATTACTGATAAGTTTTTTGAGTTCCCTGATCTCCTTTTTTAAGCCCTTAAGATCTTCGCCGGTAACGATATCCGCCCTTTTAAGAAAATTTTTGACGCTCTTTTCAACCCTTTCTTCGAGTTTGGATTGGGCTTCTTCATACTTTTTTTTGAGCTCATCAAGGAATTTTTTTCCTTCTTCCCGCGGCATTTTCCCTCTTTTTTCAAGTTCTTTGGCCAGGTCTTCAACTTCATCCCAGGTCTTGAGCGCCAGACCGAAGCCCGTCAACAGACTTTTTTTTAGTAGATCAAACATAGGAGCCTCCAAGTTAGATGAATTCGTAAAAAGACGAATTCATCTGGTTTTAGGATTTAGCTTAAAACGCTTGCAAAATAGACTGGCACTATTTGAATTTACCCAGCAACGTGCTTGCAATGGTGTTTTTCTGAATTTCCCTTGTTCCTTCGTATATTTCCGTTATTTTTGCATCACGATAAAATCTTTCGACTTCATATTCTTTCATGTATCCATAACCGCCAAGGAGTTGAATGGCTTCGTCTGCGACTTCCACGGCAGCTCGCGCGGCGACCATTTTTGCCATGGATGTCAGTTTCGGGTCGATGCGACCCTGATCAAAATTCCATGCGGCTTTATAGGTCATGAGTCTAGCGAGCTCTATTTTGGTTGCCATATCCGCGAGTTTATGCTGGGTTATCTGGAATTGGGCGATTTTTTTACCGAATTGCTCCCGCTTCTTTACGTAATCCAGCGCCCGGTCATATGCGCCCTGTGCGATTCCCAGGGCTTGTGCCGCTACCTGAATTCTGCTTTCATCAAAGAAATGGAGGACATGATAAAACCCTTTTCCCTCTTCTCCGATCAGATTGGACAAGGGGACACGCACATCTTTGAGTATGACCTCTGCGGTGGCCATCATGTTGATTCCCATTTTATCACCGACGGATGCAGTGGACAGGCCTTCTCTTTCCGCTTCCACCAGGATAATGCTGATACCTCTATAGGATGGTTTTGCATCCGGATCCGTCTGGCACATGACGGAATAAAATCCGGCGAGTCCGCCATTGGTGATAAATGTTTTTGCACCGTTAATGACCCATTCGTCACCGTCTTTTACCGCCGTTGTATCCATGGAGGTAATGTCGGATCCGTGATCAGGTTCCGTGAATGCGCCGGCGGAGAGCATCTTGCCCTCTGTTACCTTCGGGAGGTATTTTTCTTTCAGCGCATTGCTTCCAAAATGCAGAATGAGCTCCGATGCAAAACTGCAGAGCGATACTGCGCTGCCGATACCCGAATCATTTCTGCAAAGTTCCTCAATCACCAATATGTCTTCTAAACTGCCAAGGCCTTGACCGGAATATTCTTCAGGAAAATGTACGCCGATAAGTCCGATTTTTCCTGCTTTTTGCCAGATTTTTTTGGGGAATTCATGTTTCTTATCCAGTTCCAGCGCAAGATCTTTGTCAAACTCGCCTTTTGCAAAGTCCCGAACAGCCTTTTGAATATCTTTCTGTGTCTTGTTTAATTCGAAATCCATCCTTAACCCCCTTGGTTATCCTTATTTCATTTGTATTCTGCTTTTCAATACCGGTTGAAATTACCGGAAAAATTAGCACATGGCAAAAGGTATTGCAAGGGGATTGCGCTGCAGCAGCACGAAATAAGCGCGCCTTCTTCATGTGTAAAATACTTTCGATAAAAGTGACTTGACTGTTTCCCGGAACTGCCATAAGTTCTATTATTCTGCGCCACATATCAATGTGTCTCCGAAGCAACGGCGCATTGATGCTGCGGAGAACTTTAGGAAAACCCAAACACAATTCGGGCAAAACAATCAGAAAGGATGATTAGCCGTATGGCATTTTCTATTGCACTGGCGGGAAAGGGCGGCACCGGCAAAACCACTGTAGCCGGATTACTGATTAAATATCTGGTAAAAAACGACAAAAAACCGGTACTGGCTGTCGACGCCGACAGCAATGCCAATCTGAATGAGGTTTTGGGGCTCGAAGTGGCGGATACGCTCGGCAATGCACGCGAAGAGATGAAAAAGGGCATTGTGGCGGGCGGCATGACCAAAGATGTATTCATGTCCATGAAACTGGAGCAGGCCATTGTCGAGGACGAAGGGTATGATTTGGTGGTCATGGGGCAACCCGAAGGGTCCGGTTGTTATTGTGCGGCCAATACATTGCTGACGGGTTTTTTGGAACGATTGACCGGTAATTATCCCTACGTGGTTATGGACAATGAGGCCGGGATGGAACATATCAGTCGATTGACAACGAGTAATGTTGACATCTTGCTGATCGTATCGGATACTTCCCGCAGAGGGCTTCAGGCCGCGTTAAGAATTGATAAGTTGGCTAGAAATCTGAATATCGGCGTTGGCAAAAGTTATCTCATCCTGAATCAGACAAAAGAGGCACCTTCCGAAAGCGTAATCGACATCGTAAAAAAGGAAAATGTCGAACTGATCGGGGTTATTCCGGAGGACCGGACCGTTTATGAATTTGATCTCGAAGGACGTCCGACTATCGAGCTTCCGGATGACAATGCCGCAGTACAGGCTGCATTCGGTATTTTCAGCAAGATAATTCCATAGCTAAACACGGTACATAAAACGATGAGAAAAACAGGCTTTTTATATGATCAGCGTTATCTGCTTCACGATACCGGGCCATATCACCCGGAGGCGTCTGAGAGACTTCAAGCGATTTATCAGGGAATAGAATCAGGCGGTCTTTTAGCGAACCTTAATTTGGTCAATGCTGTTCGGGGAGATCTCAAATGGGTGGAGATGGTGCATCATGCCTCCTATATTCGCCGTTTTGAAGAGGTTTGTTTCTCATGCCAGCCGACACTTGATACACCGGACAACCGGATGTGTACAGAAACATTTGAGACGGCATTACTGGCAGTAGGGGGTATCTTGAAAGTGGTGGATATGGTTATGGAGGGTCAAATCAACAATGCATTTTGCGCGGTCAGGCCTCCAGGACACCACGCTGAAGCTACGGAAGCCATGGGTTTCTGCTATTTTAACAATATCGCCATAGCGGCAAGGTACTTGCAAAAGCAGTGGAAAATTACCAAGGTCGGCATTGTCGATATTGATGTTCATCACGGAAACGGGACCCAGCATATCTTTGAAAAAGATCCGACGGTCTTCTACTATTCGATCCACCAGCATCCTTCATTCGCTTATCCCGGTACCGGTAGAGAATTTGAAACGGGAACCGGTGAGGGGTATGGCTTTACCAAGAACACGCCTGTACTGCCCGGGCAGGGGGATGAAGAATATCAACACTATATCAAGAGAGATCTCCTGCCTGCATTCAAGCAGTTCAGACCGGAGGTGATTCTGGTGTCAATGGGATTTGATGGACACAAGGACGACGATATGTCGGATATCAACCTATCCACCGAGGCTTTCACCTGGATGATGGAGCGTATTGTTGAAATGGCGGATATATATTGCAACGGCAGGGTGATCTCTATCCTGGAGGGCGGCTACAGTCTCAAACGCTTACCGGAACTGGCGAAGAATCATGTTCAGGTATTGCTCAACGGAAAGTTGAATGGTCTGCCTGAGTGAAAAAAAGATCAATCACGAAAACACGAAATATAGAAAACACGAAATTTTTCTATCTCTTTCTCTCAACTAGTTGGGAGAAGAACTTACTTTTTTCAAATAAAATTTGGAGGACCCGATGTTTGTCAGCAGATCCATGACACCCCAGGTGATCACGATAGATAAAGACGCCAGTATTTTCGATGCGCAGGAAATCATGGCGAAACACACCATTCGGCATCTGCCGGTGGTGGACGACGAAAACCGATTGATCGGCATTGTTACCGACCGCGATATTCGCAGCGCGTTGCCCACCAGCATTTTCAAGGCGCTTGATGATTCCTTCAATGTCAAAGAGAAGCTCAATACAATGAAGATAAAGGATATCATGACCAAAAACCCGTTTGCTATCTCCCCCGCCGATACGATTCAGGATGCGCTCTTATTGATCCAGCAGAAGCGGGTAGGCGCCTTTCCGGTGGTGGATGAAGCGGGAAAGCTGAAAGGCATTCTTTCGGTTCGTGATCTTTTGCGGGCCTTTACGAATGTACTTGGCCTCGGGGAGCCGGGAACGCTTCTATGTATTTTAGTGGAAGAGAAAGTCGGTCAATTAAAGAGGATCGTCGATGCCATAACAGAGGAGAACATATCCTTTGGGAGCATTCTGGTAGCACGGTATTGGGAGGAAAATAAGCGCGCCGTTTTTCCCTATCTCTTAACGCAAAACATTGCCCGGGTGAAGAAAAAACTGAGAGACATGGGATATACCCTTCTGGACCCCATGGACTGGTATATGGACCAATTGCCCAAACATTAAGCAGGGCCAAGTTGAACAGTTGCAGCAATGCCGAAGGTCACCATGCGCGGATCGATAACGAATCCATACGGCTGGTTGTACATCTACTATCTGGAAGGTTGTCTGCAAAAAGGCAGCACCCCCTTCGGAGATGAATTTATAGGGAACTGGGAAGAAGACGGCCAATCCTTTCTGTTTTTCTCGCAGCCTTCCCGGCAAAAGATCCGGGATCTTTTAAAGAACCAACCTCAGCTGAAACTTCAGGACGAATATCGAATGTCGTATGAGGAATGGCATGGGGGAGCTGTTGAACCTTTAAGAATCGGTCATATTCAGGTTTCACCGCCATGGGCGACATTCCAAAATCAATCGACGGATATGATCGATGCACCAGCAGATGGCCGCGGCGAGGTTGTCGATATTCTGCTTGACCCGGGTGTTGTGTTCGGTAATGGGACACATCCCACCACGCATCATTGTATTGAAGCCCTTGAAATTCTATATTCGATGGATCGCCCTGAAAAGGTTATCGATTTGGGAACCGGCACAGGGTTGCTGGCCGTTGTTGCGGCAAAACTTGGAAATGCCCGGGCAGTGGCTGTAGATTTGAATCTGCTGGCTGTGCAGACTGCAAAAAAGAATATTGCATTAAACCGGCTGGAAGGGCAGGTGTTGGCAATACAGGGAAACGCAGAGAAATTTGTAGACTTATCAAGTGATCTTGTGATATCGAATATTCATTATGATGTAATGAAGCAATTGATCAGAAGTAAAGGCTTTCTTCGTAAACGCTATTTTATTCTTTCCGGCTTGTTGCGAAATCAGGCGGCGCAAATAGAAAGCTTGTTGTATCAATATCCTGTCGCGATTACTAAGAAATGGGCGCATGAAGGTGTGTGGTATTCTTATTTAGGCAAAGTCGCTTAAATTTGCTGCTTCATACCGGTTGAGAGAGGGCAAATGTTTATTACATGTTGGGGCTCGAGAGGATCGATACCTGTTTCCGGGAAAGAATATAACAAATACGGTGGGGACACAACGTGTATTGAGATTCGAACAAAAAGTGATGACATTATCATCGTTGATGCAGGAACCGGTATTCGTCGCCTTGGGAATCATTTAATGCAGGATGGTCGCCATTATTTTAATTTTATCTTTACCCATGCGCATTGGGACCATCTGATGGGGCTGCCCTTCTTCAGGCCCTTGTTTATCAGCAAAACAAAAATAAACGTATTTCGAAGTCCGTATTCCGGCACTTACGCCGAAAGAATGATTTCACGAATTCTTACACCGCCCTACTTCCCGGTGAAATACTCGGATTTAAGTGCTGAATTTTTATATCATGAAGGATGCCCCGGTGCGTTCAAAATCGGTTCGGTTCAGGTAATTCCTATCCACCTGAGCCATCCCAACGGCGGACGGGGATATAAGTTTATCGAAGACGGTAAAACCTTTGTTTTTTTGACTGACAACGAACTGGGCTATGTGCATCCAAAGGGACTTAAACAGAATGACTATGCCGAGTTTTCTGCAGGGGCGGATTTGTTGATACACGACGCGGAATTTACACCCAAAGAATATAAAAAGTACATTGAATGGGGACACTCCTGCTATTCAGATGTTCTCGAACTTGCTTTCCAGGCCAAGGTCAAAAAACTGGGATTGTTTCACCTGAATCAAAACCGCACCGATACTGAAATGGATGAAATCGTAGAGACCTGCAGAAAAAAAATCGACAGAAAAGGCTTCGATTTCGATTGTCTGGCCGTCGGCAGCGACATGGCTTTTGAGTTATAATTAGACACGCAACTTGGGTTATATAAAAGAAGCATACCATGCCCCCAAAACGGCAGGTCTAAAGACCTGCGCACCATTCCAAAATATATATGGCCGTTTCATGTGAAGGATGGATCCGAACCCTATCGTTAAGCCCCCCGACATTACAGGATAATACATCCGATGCGGATCGATTGAAATATGCCCTGAAAAAGAAGCTGAACACCGATTCGGTGGACATGGATCTGTCAATGCTGAAACAGCTTCCTTTTTTGCTGCGGGAGTGGAACTTTGCCGTGCGCTGCGTTCTTATCAAGGATAAAAACCGCTGGATCGTCACGGGACTCACCGAACGCAACAGCAAACGCGTGATCAGTGGATTGGCCATTGATCTGGGGACTTCACGGGTGGTTCTCAGGCTTATTGATCTGGCAAGCGGCAGCAGTCTGTCGGATCTTGCTTTTGACAATCCCCAGTTGGCAGTGGGGCCGGATATCCTAAGCCGGGCTCATGCCTGCGATCAACCCGGAGGACTTGAAAAGCTCAACCGCCTGATTGTTGATGGATTGAATCAGCACATTGAAAAAATATGTCGATCGTGCGGACTGACTGTTGACGACATTTATCTTGTTTCATTATCCGGCAATACCTGCATGACGCACCTATTCATGGCGCTTTCGCCGCACTGGATTATCCGTGAACCTTACATTCCGGTGATCAACACGCCCGGTTTAGAAAGAGCCTCGGAGCTGGGACTTCACCTAAACCCTTGTGCAAGGATCATTATTTTTCCGAATATCGGCAGTTACTTTGGCGGTGATTTGATAGCCGGCATTTTATTCTCGGGCATGCATCATTCAGAACAGACATCCATTCTGGTGGATGTGGGCACCAACGCCGAAGTCGTGCTGGGCAGCAAAAATTGGTTGATTGCCTGCGCAGGTGCTGCAGGTCCGGCACTTGAGGGTGGTGTGACACGTATGGGAATGATGGCGGGCCCCGGCGTCATCGATCAGGTTGCCATCGATCCGGAATCGAACGAAATCCATATCCATACCATTGCCGAAAAACCCCCTGTCGGCATTTGCGGCTCAGGCCTGATTGATCTGGCGGCGCATTTATTTCTAAACGGTATGATCGACATCAGGGGAATGTTTGTCCCTCGGAAATGCGGCAACAGACTTACGAAGGCGTCAGGGGAGGTCATCTTTGAAATTGTGCCGGCAGAAATATCCGGAACGCGTACGGCGATCACCATCAGCCAGGCGGACCTGGACAGCCTGATTCGATCAAAAGCGGCCATGTATACGATTTTGGAAACGATTACGGCTACGGTCAATATGTTGCCAAAAGACCTGGCAACCTTTTACGTCGCGGGAACGTTCGGGGCTTTTATCAAACCGGCCTCCGCCGTGTCCATCGGCATGCTGCCGGACCTGCCGGCTGAACATTATCAGTCTTTGGGAAACAGCTCACTTCAAGGCGCGGCACAGGTATTGACCGCGTGCGACAGCCTGGATGAGATTGACCGGATCAGAGATAAGATTACCTATCTTGAGCTCAACGTCAACCAGGAGTTCATGAACCGGTTCAGCGCGGCGAAATTTCTGCCGCATACGAACCGGTCTTTGTTTCCTTCCGTCAAGGTGTCTGCTTAGAAAATCACGGGCCTATGACCCATATCAGGGGACCGTTAAAAACCGGAGTACTGGAGTGATGGACTGCTGATTTTCATATGCTGCATTGCTTTTTTTGACCATCAAATAATCCGCCATTCTCAATTTTCTCGCTTATATTCCAGGCTCTATAGAAATTTCAACAACCCGTTTTCCGACGTCCCGCAATTTTCTCTTTAAGACTTTTCCGGAAGGTGTTCTGGGGAGTTGATCAAGAAATTCGATTTGTCTGGGGACTTTGTATCCGGCCAGTTTTGATCGACAATGTGCGCGAACAGCCTCTGATGTGAGGGTGCTGCCTCGAAGCGCCACAATGAATGCTTTAGGGACTTCTCCCCATTTGTCGTCCGGGATGCCGATGACGGTGGCTTCAGCCACTTCCGGGATTTCATTGATGACCCGTTCGATTTCCGCAGGATAGACATTCTCGCCGCCGGAAACCAGCATATCCTTCTTGCGATCTATGATATACAAAAAACCTTCCTGGTCTAAACATCCCAAATCGCCGGTATATAACCAGCCGTCTTGAATGGTATCACGGGTGGCTTCCGGCCGCTTCCAATACCCCAGCATGACATGCGGCGCTCTGACCACAACTTCGCCCACCTGGCCGGGCGTCAACTCGGTGCCATCAGAGTTCACGATGCGCAGATCCACGTTAAAATAGGGTTTTCCGGCGGATTCCGGCTTGCGCAGGATATCTTCTACGTTCATGAAGGAGCCCGGACCGCACATCTCCGTCATTCCCCACAGGTTCTGGCACAGGACCCCAATGCGGTCATGTGCGTCTTTGACCAGTTCGAAGGGCAGCGGTGACCCCGGCAGAATGGCATATTTCCATGAGGAGAGATCATATGAGCTGAGTTCGGGTATATCCATCATCATTTTCATTATGGTCGTGACGCCGATCATGAGCTGGATACGGTGTTTTTCGATAAGTGCCAGGGCTTTTCGAGGCTCGAACTTTTCCATGATCACCGATGCGATACCTTTGACAACGTGGCCGATAAAGGGCGTTATGGAGCCCGAGTGAAAAAACGGTCCCAATATCAGACAGCGGTCCGGATACTGGTAATGCAACCCGATCAACATCTCGACCCCTGCACCGTACATGCCTTTGTGGGTGAGCATGGCGCCTTTGGGATGCCCGGTGGTCCCTGAGGTGTACATGATGACGTTCAAATCATTTTCATCGATGGGTATGGTCGGCTCTTCAGGGCCTCCCTGGGCCAGAACGTCTTCGTATGCTCTGGTATTGGGCAAGGAAGGAGAGCCGGTGACGATCATCGGGCGGCCTTTGGCCGGAAAAGTCATGGACTGCACGACCGCTTCGAAGGCCTGCCCGTAAACGAAATAAATTACGTCGCAATCTTCCAGAATAAAATCCAGTTCCGCGGCTGAAAGCCGCGTGTTCAGCGGAACCAGAACAGCGCCGATCTTCGAGAGGCCAAAATAGGTTTCCAGAAACTCATTGTTATTATACATGAGCAAGCCAACCCTTTGTCCCGGCTTTACACCCAGATTCAAAAAGGCATTGGCCAACTGATTGGCCCGCCGGTTCAATTGGCTGAAGGTAAATACTTTGCTCCTCGAGATAACTGCTTCTCGATTCGGTGTTGTGGCCGCCCGTTTTGCAAGTACTTTTCCGATAATCATAGGTCATCTCCGCAAGATCTATAGGGAAGGATCTCCGCACGATAAGCTAAAATAACCTAATCGATAAAATAATGCCAGAACCATTATCTTTTATCTATGAATGTTATGCCAGATCTTGAAAGCAGTCCTCGGACGGGTTATATAGGAAAAGAGGGGCTGCTGTCTCGGCAAGGTTTTTCGACGGGCAAACTCACCTTTGCATCCACTTCAGATACCGGTGCGCGCTGCGGCAGGGGTGATTTGGCGGATGGTGATCCAATAGATAAAAGGAGTTCACGATTTACATTTAGGTTTTAGCCCATCTATTTCAGTCAGACATAGCACGAGAGGGAGGACATCATGACCAAAGGCATTTACAACCCGGGAGAGAGCTATCAATATCCGCTCATCATCAAAAAGCTGCTGGACACGCCCCTTGTGTACTCACCGGAAAAAGAAATTGTATACAGCGACAGGACACGGTATACATATAAAGACCTGTATGATCGAATCTGCAAACTCGCCAACGGTCTTAGGAAACTTGGAATCCAAGCAGGTGACGTCGTGGCGGTCATGGATTATGACTCTCACCGCTACCTTGAGTGTTTTTTTGCCATTCCCATGATGGGAGCGGTTCTTCAGACCGTCAACTGGCGGCTGTCCGCTGAACAGATTCTCTATACGATCCATCATACAGAAGCCAAAGCCGTCATGGCTCACACCGACTTCCTGCCGATTGTCGAGAGCTTTAGAGATCAATTGAAAACCGTTAAAACCATAATCGTCATTCAAGAAGATGAGCGACATCCGGATACAACGCTCGGCATCGACGCAACGCATGAAGGCATGATGGCCTCAGCCGAACCGTCCTATGATTTCCCGGATCTGGACGAAAACACCAAGGCGACGACATTTTACACAACCGGAACCACCGGCAATCCCAAAGGCGTTTACTACTCACATCGGCAGCTCGTTCTGCACACACTGTCCGTGAGCATTGTTTCAGCAAGCTATCATACCATATGCAGATTCAAATCAAACGACGTCTATATGCCCCTGACACCGATGTTTCATGTCCACGCCTGGGGCTTTCCGTTCGTGTCCACGCTCATCGGTGCGAAACAGGTCTACCCGGGCCCCTATCTCCCTGAAAAAATACTTGAACTCATCGAGACGGAACATGTAACCTTTTCCCACTGTGTGCCCACCGTTCTCCAGATGGTTATCACATGTCCTGCGGCCCAAAAAATTGATCTTTCAAATTGGAAAGTCGTCGTAGGGGGAGCCCAACTCCCAAAAGGTCTTGCCGCAGCAGCCATGGATCTCGGTATTGAAATTCATGCCGGTTACGGTATGTCTGAAACCTGTCCTGTCATGACCATCGCCACACCCAATGAACCTATGCTGGACTGGGCAGGGGAGGCGCATCTGAATGTCATCACGAGAACCGGCAAGCCCCTGCCTTTGACGCACGTCGAGGTCGTCGATGCGAATGATGCCATATTGCCTCATGACGGGATTTCAACCGGTGAGGTCGTCATGCGATCGCCCTGGCTTACGCAAAGCTATTTCAAGGAGCCTGAAAAAACAAAGGATTTATGGAGGAACGGCTGGCTCCACAGCGGCGATGTCGGGTTCATCGATACCTACGGTTATCTTCAGATTACGGATCGCATGAAGGACGTCATCAAAAGCGGCGGCGAATGGGTATCCTCTCTCGATCTCGAAAACATCATGAGCCGGCATGAAGCGGTTCTTGAATCCGCCGCCATCGGTATCCCGGACCCCAAATGGGGGGAAAGGCCCCTGATGATCGTAACGCTCAAACCCGAATACCGGGGTAAGGTGACTGGTGAAGATTTCAAAGCCTATATGCTTGAATCCGCAAAGCAGGGGAGGTTGCCCGGATACGGGGTCCCTGACAGGTATGAATTTGTGGAGGCGCTACCGAAAACCAGCGTCGGGAAGCTGGACAAAAAATCGCTTCGGCAGCAATATGCGTAAAAACATCGAAATTTCATGGACGCCGCCACGGCCATGGCTTCCCGCAGGGATCAGCGGAGGACCAGGACCGAGGATTCACTCGTTTTCACCAGCCGGTTCATCTTGGCCTTTGAATAAATTCTGCGTAGCAGCGCCTCTTTGCCCATCCAGAGGGCCATGAGGGCATAACGGGCTTCGTTTGCCACGAAATCATCGAACTTCCTGGTTTCGACGATTTCCACCCAGGGCTCGATGCTCTTGGCGCTGTAATATGAAATCAGCCAGCCGAGTTTCTTTTCGATGTCGCTCTTGAGTTCCCCGCGTTCCAGCAATCCGACCATTTGCAGGCGTGCACCATACAGAGTTACAAACTGGCTGACCATCTCGAGGGACCGCTGGCTGATCTCCTCGTGACCCAGGCAGCATACGACGCGATCCACTGCTCTGGTCTTTTTGGCGATATATACGGAACAATCCGCTTCGCTGGCTATCTGCCTGGGCACATTCTGCCCCTTGTTCCAGGTACACCCATTGGCATCATTGCATCCCAGAACAATGAGGTCGCTTTGCTGTTCACGGGATTCCGACAGGATTTCTTTAGACGCATTGCCGGTACGGATGCGGATGTCGGGCGCTTCCAGACCCGAATCGAACCGAACATCGACGGAACGGGAGAAATGACCGATGAAGCGATCCCGGTATACAGCGATGGCCCGGTGCATTGGATCAGTGGATTCCTGGTCCGCCGGCAGCGCCGTCGGCTGCTTCGGGAAGCGGTATTCACCGGAGCCGATACCGAGAATGGTAACTTTTGCAATGGTGTTGGCGGCCAGACGGGCCACCTGGTCGATTGCAAGATTGCTATAGGGGTCGGTGTTCACGGCAACGAGTATCTGCATTTTATCCTCCCGGAAGATTACCTATTTCGAAGAACACAGCAAATTGGCGGTGGGAACCTGGTTCAACACTTTCACCAGCGGATTTCCGCGTCGAGAATCGCTCGGCAGGTAAGATGCCACCAGGCTGTAATTGCGCAGCAACCCGGCGGTCTCCCTTAACTCTCCCACCCTGATGTAATCACGCAGCGTCCACCCCTGTTCCGCTAGCCGCCCGGCGATGTCAGGGTCCATTTCAGGAACTGCGACGGGGATGTCATCGTTATTTTGCCGGCGACGTTTGGCCGAAACAGTGCCAAGACCCGAGCCGTTTTTCACCTCGATCACGTCGATGGCCATTGCGTTCTTGGGAAACAATTTACCAAAGGCATCGACCAGAGGTCCCGGCCGATCACCCGGGGTCAGCAGTAATGCGGCCTTACGAAAGGCCGGCATGTTTTTAACCAGCAAAACAGGGCAGGCGCTCCGATAGAAGCGCTGGGTCTTGATCTTTTCGGAAAAGCTCGAAGGATCGAAATTCTGCAGCATCCCTTCGACGAACAAATCATATCGGCCGCTGTCCAGCTCACGGTATATTTCTTCATCAGGATCACCCATGGCCAGTTTGGGGACTCTTGAAATGGGACATGCCGAAGACACAGCCTCCACCAGATTGATGATTTCATTCCGGGCGGTCTCCAGTGAACTGCTTTCCCATGTTTGCCGCACCCATCCCGTACCGGGAGCGCTTGCCTCGTGGGAACATTCCTCGATGTGGATGCTGCGAATGTCCATCGGAACCATTTTTGCCATGCGGCAGCAGAATCGGAGGGCAATTTGCGATGCCAGGGAAGTATCCAGCGAAATCAAAGTATTGATCATGCTTTTCCCCCTCTTTCTTCTTCGATCACCCGGGCGGCATTGGTGATGGTCGTGCGCAGTTCTTTTATCTTGAACGGTTTGGCGATGAAATCAAAGGCCCCCTTGGCAAGCGATTCCCGGGCAACTTCGATGGTTGCAAAGCCGGTTATCATGATGACCTTGGTTGACTTGGAGATTTTCGAAACGTGCTCCAGAATCTGAAGTCCATCCATGCTGTCCATTCGGATATCGGTCACAACGATATCAAAGGATTTGTCCGACAGGCGTATCAGCGCCTTTTCGGGCTCGACGAAAATCTCCACACCAAACCCGTCTTTTTGCAAAGCAGCCTTGAGCCGCTCGCCGACGATGGGCTCATCGTCCAGGATCAGAATTTGCAATTGTTTTTCCATGGCGCATCCTCCGTTAGGGCAATCTTTCCCTTTTTAAGATAAAGACCGGCCGGCAATGGATTCATGAAAAATCACGTGGTCACCGGGACCCGGTCTACCTGAAGTGTTTTATGAATCTCGCGTCGCTGGTGATAGGCACGCAACACGAAAAAGAGAATCACCAGGCAGCCTGAAATTCCGCTGGCAAACAGGAAGAATTTGCTGGCCGTGTTGAAGTAAACGTCCCATGCGGGATTAAGGCGCAGGATATTCAGTTGACGCAGATAAATGGGAATGGCAATGACCCGGCTCAATACGCAAAGCAGAATGATCAGACTGGTTACAAGCCGTATCACCTTTTCGTTGACTACCTTGACGCCGTATACGCCCAGATAGATACCCAGCAGGGAGCCTATATAAAGCAGCATGGTCAGGCGAATATCCACAAATCCCTGGTAGGCATAGCTCAGTGCTCCATATGCGCCCATGAACATGGCCAGATACAGTTCCGTTCCCGCGGCGACGGAAGTTGGCACGCCGAAAACATAGATCATGGCCGGCACCCCGATAAAGCCCCCGACACCGATGGTTCCGGCCAGGTATCCGGTGGCAATCCCGACGAGGAGAATGACCCAGAGACTGACTTTGACATCGGCCACCTTGAAATAGATCACCGGCGGCAGGTTGAGCTTCGAAAGAAAATCCGTGATCTTCCGGGAGGGGCCGGCCTCACCATTTTCATTACCGGAAGACTTGATCAGATCTCGAAGCATGGATATGGCAACGAATGTCAGAATCGTGGCAAAGACCAAGCTGATGTACAAATTGGCCCCCGCGCCTTTGGATACACCATGTCCGGCGCCTCCTTTAAAAAGCATACTGGTGATCCACACGGCAAACTGAATGCCGAGGATGGCGGTACCCAACACAAAAACAGCCAGCTTCTTATCGACATTTCCGGCCTCGCTGTGTTTGTGCGATCCGACCATGGCTTTACCGAATTTGTGGGTTATATTGCTGGCAACCGCCACCACGCCTTCAATACCCAGGTTCATCATTCCGGGTGTCATAAAAAATGCGCCGCCGCTGCCGATAAAGCCGCTCAACACGCCGCCGATAAATCCCAACAAAACCACCTGAAAGGCTGTCGACAAATTGATATGTATAAAGTGAACTATCATTTGACCTCCTGTGATGCCGTCTTCATTCCGGGAAATTAATCAACGCCGATCAACTTAAACAGCAGACCGGTGACCGTGCCGTAGAGATAAGCTACCAAAGGAACAAACAGGACTACGCAAATGGCTGAAATTACTTTGGCGTTCTGGTGCATCGGGCCGCCCAGAAAGTTCATGATCACATCCTGGAACCTAAATGCCGCCGCATAGATACAAATAACGGCTAAGGCACACGCCACCAGTTTAACAGCCTGCCGAGAATCGAAGAAAAATCGCGATCGGATTTCGTCACCGGTCACCACGGGGATCTTGAATCGTTCGCGGACATTGAGCGCCAGTTCCCGGGCCTGTCGCTTGCGGGCCTCGTTCCCTTTGTCCAGAAAAATATCGCCCAACACCACCAGGGAACAATTGGTGGCGTTTTTGACCGCCTCCATGATTTCTTCGCTGCCTCCGTAGACCGTTTTCCCGCCGCCTGAGCGTCCAATGGAAACCAGTTCTTCCATGACTTTGCCAAGGCCGCTATCGTTCGGGGAAACCTCGGGGCCGTCATCTTCCACCCCTCCTGTATATACGGCCGGTCCATTGTCCGCGGTTGGATTTCTGACTTCATCCGCAGCCGCAGAAATGCATTCGTCGCACTCCGATCCGGAGCGAGGGGCGATTTGCAGCAATTCGACAGCCGCACCCCAGCGCTGGGCAATCTGCGTGATGTGTTGAAAATTTTCGTCAACGCCGTGGAAACGCTCCTGTACCCACAAAACGTTGGTTTCGGCCATGGTGCACTGTACCTTGTTGCACCCTTCCAACTGCTCGAGTACTTCGATGATGGCATGGTCGATCCCTTTTTGACCCGGCATGTAGGTGACCGTAACGGTTCCGTCGACAGCCCTGACCCAAAAATTTGCCCGCCGGGTTCTGTCATCGGTTTCCAGACGCAACTTGGCTTTTGCCGTCAGATGATGATTTCCCATCGCTCTTCGGGTTTCCGTTGTGGTGCAATAGTCCGGAAGAGACGCGATGTTGACCAGCAAATCAGACGCATGTGATAAGGAAATGGTCTGCAAATTTATGAAAAAATCGAAGAGTGCCGGGTCCCTCCACTCTGCCTTGTGAACATAGTGCACCCATTTCTCAAAATCCTCATCAATCTGGTCTAAATAGGATGAGACTTTCTCTCGCGGCAGATTCAGATCCGCTATCGCCTTTTCGATGCGCGCCTCTTTCGGCGCCATCAGGCCGACACGCAGACGGTGCCGGACCCCGGGCAGCAGCAGATGACCGGCCCGGCCTTCGTAGACGAGGTTGCCGTCCCGGGCCTTTTCGCATATGGCTGCCGTGATATAAGCCAGATAGATGTCCTTTTCCCGGGCAAGCCTTTCGTTGCTGATGGGCTTTTTGATGATCGATGTCTCGAGCCGCCCCAATTTGATGCCCTGAGCATGTGCATCGTCCGCCAATTGTCTACGACTCAACGTCGGCCACCCTGTTTTGTGACCCAGATCCTGGGCCAACTCCTCTGCCGAGCAGTGAGATACGCTTGAAATCATAATGATCGGCATTCTTTGAATTCCTCCTTGCTATACGAAATGAGCGGTTCCTTTTTCTTTAACCTTAATGAGTTGTGCGCTGATCTTCGGCCTCAGTTCTTGCAGGGCGTCTGCCATCAGTTTGTCGCCGGCACCGAATACCAACAGGTCGATGTTTTCTTCGACAACCAATCCGGTGATTTCCTTTTCAAATCCCTCCTGAGCAATATGATAGGACACCGGCAGCCCCTGCTGGGATGCGCTCTGCACCAGATCTCGCAAAGCCTCCTGCACCCAGCCCTCGACTTCCGAATCCGCGCTTTTTTCATTCAGATCGATCGTGAGAATGATCACCTTGGCATGCATTCTTTCCGCCAGAGCCAGAGCATGGTAAACGCCATTTAGATCATTGCTGCTGATATTGAGGGGGACTAAAATGTTTTTCATGCCGGGCACCTTCGAACAACCTTCACGGGTATTGTTTTGTTCTCCCCATCAGGCGTATCAATAATCGTGCCAGATTAATTATTCATATATATTCAAATAGTTAGAGATGTCGAGATGCTGAAAAGACGTTAGGGGATGTTTCATGATGAAACATCCGCCGTTGATTGATCTCAATTTTTCAGGGAGTTACACGCTAATTCCAAAAGAGGTGCAACGTTTCATAACGAAACGTTATATGGCTTGCAGGAAGGTTCATGCGTCTAGAGCGTTTGTCATATAAACATTCCGGTATTGGTGGTTTTCTGAATCTTATTTGAAGTATGGCGTAATGTTTTTTTAACGAATGAAACGGATGCCTGCTTTTTCCGAAACCGACACGGGCAGCAGGTTGTCTAAACCAGCTTGTAACGTTTCATTTTGCGCCAGAGCGTGGTTCGGGGGATTTTCAGAATTTCGGCAGCCCGGGCCCTTTGAAAGTTGGTTTGCCGCAAGACCTGTCGAATGTATTCTTTTTCTTTCTGCTCGAGAGAGACCGACCGGCCTTCTTCGACTCTGTCGATATCGAGCCGCTGTAGATCGGGCGGGAGGTCTTTGAGGCGGATAATGTGATCGTCACAAAGGGCGACCGTTCGTTCGATGATGTTTTGCAATTCTCTGACATTGCCCGGAAACGGATAATGGGTGAGAATCTCGAGGGCTTCGTCGTCGATTCCTTGAATGGCTTTGCAAAAGCCCGTATTGTACCTTGAAAAAAAATGGCGGATCAGCAGGGGGATGTCTTCTTTGCGGGCGCGCAGCGGCGGCAGGGTGATCAAAACCACGTTAAGTCGATAGTAGAGATCCTCCCGGAATTTTTTGATTGTCACCAGCTCCTTGAGATCCTGATTGGTGGCCGCAATCAGCCGCGTATCCACTGAAACCGGCTGAATACCGCCGACCCGGATCAGCTTGCGTTCTTGCACAAAGCGCAGGAGTTTGATCTGCATGCTTGACGGCATTTCGCCGATTTCATCTAGAAAGATCGTGCCTTCATGGGATGACTCGATGAGACCGATTCTGGTGTCGATCGCCCCTGTAAAGGCGCCTTTTTCATGCCCGAACAGCTCGTTGGCGATCAGATCCTCTGCAAATCCCCCGCAATTGAAGGATACGAAGGGCCCATTGCTTCGCTGGCTTTGTTCATGCAATACTCTGGCAACGATTTCCTTGCCGGTTCCGCTTTCTCCTTGAATCAGGACATTGCAGGTCAATGGCGCCACCTTGCGGATGAGTTTTTTAACCCCGCTGATGGCACTGCTGTTGCCGATCAGATCTATGAATGAATTGTTGGAAAAAAGGGCTTTCTTGAGGCTTTCCTTTTCTTTGACGAGGGTCACTTTTTCCAGGGCGCGGATGACGAGCGATTTGAGCTCGGCGGTCTTAAACGGTTTTGTGATGTAATGAAAAGCGCCTTTTTTGATCGCAGAAATGGCCGTATCGACGGCACCATAGCCCGTCATGATAATGACCTCGCAATCCGGGTTTGTCTTCTTCACCTTGTTCAGGACATCGAGCCCGCTCATTCCCGGCAGTCTCAGATCGCATAAAACGATATCGAAAGGTTCAATCCGGCTTTTCCGGATAAACGATTCGCCGTCGGAAAAAACCTCGACATGATAAGACGCTTTCGACAAATGGCGTTTGATCTCCCGGGCGGTAATGGCTTCATCGTCCACCACGGCCACCCGGGGTATGGTTTTATAGTCAGGCTGCATCAACATCCTTATCTGTCGGCAAAAATATTGAAAAACAGGTGCCCTGTCCCGGCGCACTTTCGACTTCGATACGGCCGCTGTGCTTGGTGATGATATTATATGAAACCGAAAGCCCCAAACCGGTGCCCTCGCCTTCTTTTTTCGTCGAAAAAAACGGGTCGAAAAGCCGATCCAGATGTTCCGGCGGAATCCCTTTTCCGGTATCGCGAATATCGATTCCCTGGCAGCCGGATCCGTACTCATGGCAACGGCTATCCGGCCGCCGTTTTCCATGGCCTGGATGCTGTTCAGGAAGAGGTTTAGAAACACCTGCTGGATCCCGCCCTTATCGACCCGCAATTCCGGCAGCGGTCCGCCCTCGATTGTCTGTGAAAACTTGACGTGGTTCAACCGCATTTCATTTTTTACCAGGTCAGCCGTTTTCCGAACGATCTCGTCGAGCGCCACTTTTTCCGCCTTGGAATAGCGGTTTCGCGAAAATTCCAGAAGCTTTTTAACAATATTGCTGGTCCGTTCGGCTTGGTCCATCAGATTTTGATATAAGTGCAATCTTTCTTCGACGGAAAGATCTTCGTCTTCTTCAACAAGCGATTCCACGATCAACGATATGTTATTGATGGGATTGTTGAGTTCATGGGCGATTCCGGAGGTAAAGGTGCCGATGGAAGCCATTTTCCGCGATTGCAGCAGTTGATCCTCTCGTTTCTTCAGTTCTTCGACCATTTTGTTAAACGCATCTATCAGTCGTGATATTTCATCATGCCGCTCGGGTCGGCTCGGGATCGGAACGAATTCTTCACTGGCGACCTTCTTTGTCGCCTCTTCCACCACCTTCAACGGCCGCAGTATGCTGCTGCTGATGAGTTGAAAAATGTAGACAAACAGCAAAAAGAAAAAGCAGAGCAGCGCCGCGAAATAGAAGACATAACGATGCAGACGCATCTTGATCCGTCCTCGCTTGATATTGATGAGATCTTCCGAAAAGCTGATGAGTTTCTTTCCGCTTTCCCTGATTTCTGCCAGGCTGGGAAGCTGCTCCCCTTTTTTGACGATGGAAATGTAGCGATTGAGCAGTTCCTTGTACTCATTCAGATCTGCATTGAACTGGCGGTATTTCTGATTGCCGGCAACGGTGATGATGTCGGGCACGATCTGTTGAAAAGAGCTATCGATCTGAAGAAGATAACGGCTGCATTGCTCCAGCGAAACGGCATCCTGGTAAAAAATAAGGTTCTTTTCGTAGCGCCTCAACTCCAGGACATCATTCAGGAGGTCATCGAAGCTTTCGATGATCATGAGCCTATCCTCCAGGTAGCGCGTATTCTGGTAGGATAATACGGCCAGCGCGACTACGAAAAATACACAAAGATTAAAAAGAAAAATGATCTTGCTGCGGATGCTTTTCACTGCAGCGCCTCCCTTATTGAAGGAAAACCAAGGCTCGGATCTTCCCCGACCAAACGGTGTCAATGCTTCAATTATAGCATCTTATTTACAATTCAAGCTTTGACACCGTTTATTTATCCGGCGATGATGTGGTGTAAGGCCCGGAGGTATCGATTCGAACGTTGCCTAGCATGCACCATACGTATCAAACATCATCATTTCTGCCAACTTATAATTTGGAGTTTAAAGGTTATCATGCTTGCTCCGAAACTGACTTTGGTATAAATGGTGGTAGACACTCCCTTTGGCAAGCAGCTCTTCGTGGGTTCCCCATTCCACCACCCGGCCTTCTTCGATCACAATCACCTTATCGGCACGGGAGATCGTCGAAAGGCGGTGGGCGATAACGAAGCTCGTGCGTTCCTTCATCAGTTCGTCCAGCGCCTGCTGAATGAACAGCTCGGTACGGGTATCGACAGAGCTGGTCGCTTCATCCAGGATGAGGATGGCCGGATCGGCAAGAATAGCCCGGGCAATGGACAGGAGCTGGCGTTGACCCCCCGAGAGGCTCTCACCCCGTTCCGAGAGGATGGTGTCGTAGCCCTGCGGCAAACGGCGGATAAACCCGTCCGCATGCGCCAACCGCGCTGCAGCGAATACCTCTTCATCGGTGGCGGCGAGACGACCATAGCGGATGTTTGCCAACACAGACTCGCTGAAGAGAAACGACTGCTGAAGAACGATGCCGAGCTGTCGCCGCAGGCTGTCCCGGGATACGGTATGGATATCTACGCCATCGATGCGGATGGTTCCTTCTTCTATATCGTAGAAGCGGGAAAGGAGGTTGACGAGGGTTGTTTTTCCCGCGCCGGTGTGTCCCACAAGCGCTACCCGTTCTCCGGAGCGGGCATGGATGGAGATATCCTTAAGCACGGGCACGCCGGGTAGGTAAGAGAAGGTGACGTGTTCAAATATTACGTCTCCGGATACCCTGGATAATTCCAGCGCCTGGGGGGCATCGGTCTGGTCGGGAACAGTATCCAGGAGTTCGAAAATCCGTTCGGCGCCAGCTAGCGCTCCCTGGACCTGGTTGTATAAATTGCCGAGTTGGCGAAGCGGTTCAGCGAAGCGCCGCGAGTAGGAGATGAATGCGGCGATCGTCCCGATGGTCACCATACCCCGGATCGCCAGCCAACCGCCGAGACCGCAAAGAATCGCCACATTCAAATTCGACAGGACTCCCATCATCGGCATCACCAGCAAGGCCAGCGTCATGGCCTGAACACCGGTGGATCGAAGCGCCTCGTTCGCTTGGTCAAACCGGCCGAGAACGCTTTCTTCCTGCCCAAAGGCAAGCACGATTCGCTGGCCGCTGTAAGTCTCTTCGAGAACGGCATTCAGTGTTCCCAGGCGAGCCTGGTAGCTCCGAAATACATTGCGCGTTCTTCTTCCGACCAACCCCACAAGGCCGATCATCAATGGAAATGCAATCATCGATCCAATGGCCAGCCAGGGACTCAGGATGAAAATAATGATCAGAATTCCCACCAGCGTCAGGATTCCGGTGAACAATTGGGCCGCCTGGCTGGTAAGCACCTGGTTGATGGCGTCCATGTCATTTGTCAGCCGGCTCATGAGTTCCCCCTGGGCTCTGTCATCGAAGAACCTTAGAGACAGTGTCTGCATATGGTTGAAGAGATCCGAACGCAGCGCCCGCATTGCCTTCTGGGAGACCCGGACGATCAGAATCCCTTGGATCAGCTGTGCCCCGGCTGAAAGCACATAAGCCGCCAGCATGAGGAAGACCGGCCCAAGAAGCGCCGCCAGGTCGTTTTTAACAAGTTGATCGATGGCTCGGCCCATCAGGTAGGGCGCGGCTATAGCAAGTCCTGTTCCGAGAGCGGCTACCAGGCAGGCTAATACCAGGGCGCCTCGATACGGACGAAGGTAGTGCATCAGGCGGCGCAGCGCTCCCTGAACATTTTTCGCGCGCTCAATGGTTCGGCCCGGGGGGCCGCCGCCCCCACCCGGACCCGGCATCCCGGTCATTCTGATTGGGGAAGGCCGCTGTGCTTGTTGGTCAGCCATGGTGTCCTGCCATCTAAAATAAAGAAAAATTGTTAGAGCGTTTGGATCGGCCCATATTCGACAATACTGATCATCCCTATAAGATCCAGAAAACCACCAATATCGGAACGTTATTCTGACAAACGCTCTAACGGCTCGCCGAGTTGAGAGCGGTAGATGTCGCGATACATGGTATTCGAAGCGAGCAGCTGCCGGTGGGTCCCGATGGCCATGATTCGGCCCTGGTCGAGCACAAGAATCTTGTCTGCCAGAAGCACGGTGCTGATCCGCTGTGCAACGATAAAGCGGGTCGTGGTGTTTTTTGAAACGGCCAGCAGCCGGTCGAAAGCATCCTGGAGCCGTACTTCTGTTTCAATGTCCAGAGCGCTGGTTGAATCGTCAAGAATGAGGACCTTGGGTTTGACAAGGAGCGCCCGCGCAATGGCAACCCTTTGGCGCTGCCCACCGGAAAGCGTTACCCCGCGCTGGCCGATAACCGTGTCGTATCCTTCGGGGAGTTCAACGATGAACTCATCAGCCTGGGCTGCCTGTGCCGCGGCAGCGACCTCATCATCGGCCGCTGCTGCCCGGCCATAGCGGATGTTGTCGCGCACGGTGCCGCTGAAAAGGATTGCTTCCTGCATGGCTACTCCTATTGCGCTTCGCAGCGAGTGAATATCCAGATCCCGTACATCAATGCCGTCAAAGGTGATCCGGCCGGACGTTACATCGTAAAAGCGCGGGATGAGGTGGATCAGGGTTGACTTTCCGGAACCGGTTGCTCCCAGGATCGCAACCGTCTCTCCCGGTTCGGCCGCGAAGGAAATATCCGATAGCACCGGTTCTGCGCTATCCCCGTTGTAGCTGAAACAGACGTTTTCAAAAACAATTCGCCCGCGGGGATGCACCAGCCTGGCCGCACTGCCTGCCACCCGCACCTCCGAATCGGCGTCAAGGATCTCCAGGATCCGGCTTGCCGATGCATCTGCAGCGGAAAGGGGCCCGAGCATTCCCGCCAGCATCAGGATCGGGAAAAGCGCGAAGGAGAGATAATTGATGGCCGCCACAACTTCCCCTACAGACAGACCGCCTGCTATGGCCGTTCTACCGCCGATCCATACCGCACTGACGATGGCCAGGTTGAGGATTAGAAGCATGAATGGAATGAAGACCGTCATGAGCTGGGAGACTTGGATTGTCCGGTTCATTAGCGCTTCGTTGGCTCCGTCGAACCGGGCGACCTCGTGCGCGGTCCGTACGAATGCCTTAACAACCCGAATACCGGCAAGGTTTTCCTGGAGAACGGTATTCAGCCGGTCGAGACGCTGTTGCACCAAAAGGAACAGCGGGTGGGCCTTTCGGGCAAAGAGCCAGACCAGCACAACGATCAGCGGTACCGCCACTACCATAATCAGAGCAAGACGGGGGCTGGTGAGAACGAGAAGAACAATCGCCCCGATGGCCCAGATGGGACCGCGTGTGAGGATGCGCAACGACAGCATCACAATCATCTGCACCATATTGACGTCGCTGGTCGAACGGACGATGAGCTTGCCGGTCTGAAGGTGGTCGAGGTTTCCAAAGGAGAAGGACTGCACCCTTCGCATCAGCGCGCTGCGCAGGTTGGCACCAAAACCCACGGCGGCGTACACCGAAAGATAGTTATTGATTACGGCGAGGATTGCGGAGAGGATCGAGGCTGCAACCATGGTGAGGGCCGTGGTGATGACGACGTGGAAGTTATGCGTAACGATGCCGTGGTCGATGATTCGTTGCGTCAGCCGTGGAATGATGAGGTCGGCCGCGACCATGACAAAGATAAGGATCAATGCGATGGCGGCCTGGATGCGGTAAGGTCGTAGAAATCGATAAAGGCGCACCAGGGATCTCATTAGTTCTCCTTTCCGTCATTTTTCTATCAGGAAATGGGGGATGAATCTGGGATCCAGCGCATGGATGTCGACTTCTCCGTATTCGCTTTCAATTTCCAGAAAAAGTTTTTCAAGGGTATTGCCGGATTGATCCGTGATTTCAGTGCTGCTGAAACCGCTTGCGGTCGACAGCCATTTTAGAAACGCGGTTTTCATGGAAAGCTTGATCGTGCGAGGTTTTCTCCCCGGATTCCAAAGATCGTTGAAAAAGGTTCTGAAGGCATCCAGTGAAATGCTCGAAGCCGCCGCAAGTTTCCGGTTAAGACCCAGGTGGAACCGGGCCCAGTGCGTTAAAATAAGATTTTTATACGTCAAGAGGCTGTAAACATGCAGCGGCTTGACCGTAAAGGACAGATGGGCGAGCAGGTTGTCGACGGCAATGGCTTCATCCAGCACGGTTTCTGTCTTAACGATATCATTCATCGTGGTGAACTCGCGGTAGAGAACCCCGGTTTCATAGTTGTCAAAATAGAGCGGCTTTTTTAAGAGAAGACCACCGATAACACCCAGCCAGTCTTCACCCCAAAAACGCAACGGCAGCCCCTCGGCCTTAAACCAGCTCTTGTCCCGCCATTTTTCGGTGCGCCACTTCAATTCGAGCGCAAAGCCGTAGCCGACCCTGAATAGATCTGAAAGCGGATATTTCCGGATTAAATCCCGATGCTCACCGGGTAAATTCTTAAGACCGATGCTGATATACCCACAGGTTTTATTTACGACATCTCTTAATGACGGTCGCTCCATGATGACTTTGCGGTCCGCAACAATCAACTGATTGCAGAGGGCTGCAAATTCAGTCTGCAATTGCATCACAATACCTTCGTCTGTTACGGATGTGAGCGCTTTGGCAAAAGGGCTCTGAGCATCAATCATCTGACTGGTAAAAAAAGGAACCGGCAGGAAACGCTCACTGTTACCCGTATTTATCAGGCGCTTTTGCCGCGAACGATTGATATCCCGGGGCTTTAGGGGCTGGTAGATGCCGATGGATTCTTCAAAAGGCAAAAAGCCTTTTTCCGCAAGTCTTACGTTGCGCAGCCTGTATAATTCTTCTTCAGTTTCCGATGAAATTATTGCCGCCGACTCCAGCAGGATGCTTTGGAATAAGGGATGATCAAGATCCGACAGTTGCTTCATAAACGCCATCAACACGTCTGCGCGATCTTTCAGAGACCCATCGGCGTCGTGCGTTTCGGAAGCATCTTCGGCGGTTTCCGTCCAGGATGGGAATTCAATAAATTTGAAATAGAATACATCGTCAAACGTAATATAGTCGTCTCCAAAATCCGATGGATCCTGATCCGATTCACGAATTTTCACTTCAATATTTTTAAAAATAAAGAACTCCAATAAATCGGTTTTCCGGGTTGAAAACCATTGGGCGATGCGCTGAGGATCCGCCGTCGACAACAAGCCGATCCATTGCGCCGCTGAATAATTGTTAAATCGATCGCGGGTCCATATGTCGATATCCAGCAGATACTCCAACTGTTTGTGGGATGCCAGGGACAAAATCGGAAGCGCATCTTCCGGGCCGATATCGTGGACGAGGAAATAAAAATCCTCTTCAGGTAGAGAATGAACGACTTCTAACGGGTTTTTTGCGTCCAGAATATACGATAGCGCCTTTTCCGAAGGCATGGACAGCGCCCTGTGCCGTATTTCCCGGAGGTTCTGCGAACGCTCGCGTATTAATTTATTTGAATCTTCGTTATGCATCGTTTTGTGTTTTGTAGTGGACATTATTAATGTGGCAATTAAATACCCCAATAGTTGTCATTCCTGCGAAAGCAGGAATCCAGAGAAAAACTGGATGCCGGATCAAGTCCGGCATGACGCAGTTGGTACCTTTAGTTGTCGGACTAATAATAGAACAATAGAGAAATGGAGTATTGGCGTAACGGATTCTGCACGATAACGGTCCCCTGTTTCCTGCATTACTTCAGTGCTCCAATATTCCAACACTCCAGTTTTAAAATTATTATAACACATTAGCTATTGCTTTTAAAAGCCCCTTTGTTATCGGCCACAGGCTCGAAAGAGACGATGCAGTCACCCTATGCCGTATCTGGGGTAACGGAATCGCTGCCTGGTGTGCTGAAGCGGCCTACCCATATGATCAGGAACAAAACGGGAATACCGACAAGAGCTGTACCGACAAAGAATAATTCGTATCCCATACTATCGACAATGCTGCCCGAATATCCTGCAAGAATTTTGGGAAAAAGCGTCATAATCGAGCTGAAAATTGCATACTGCATGGCCGTGAAAGAGATGCTGGTCAAACTGGAAAGATAGGCCACAAAAGCGGCAGCGGCAAGCCCGGCGCTTCCGTTGTCGGCTACAATGACCATGAGCAGGAGCAGTTCGTCAGGACCCTGCCTGGCAAGATATGCAAAGAGCACATTGGTCGCAGCGGAAAGCAGCGCGCCCAAAAACAGTGTCCGCAGGACCCCATAACGGACCGAAAGTATCCCGCCGATTAATCCCCCTCCGATGGTCGCCCACAGCCCCCAGAATTTCGTATAGGTGGCGATTTGCGATTTTGTAAAACCGATATCGATGTAGAAAACATTGGCAATAACACCCATCAAAATATCTGAAATACGATACGTGCCGATAAGTGCAATGATTATCAGGGCAACTAAGCCGTAGCGCCGAAAGAAGTCGGCGACCGGATCGATGTATGTTTCGCGTATGTGTCCGGATGTTACCAAGCGAGCCCGGACCACGACCCAGGTGACCAATGCACTCAAGACAACACTGAAAGTCAGTCTGGCGGTTTCGGTTATAAAACCCGCCAGCTGCTGGATGACGCCGAACGTATCGATAAGCAGAGCCTTGTAGATTTGGCTTAGTCCCTTGGAGAGAAAAAAGCCGGCGATAAACGTTCCTATGGCCACGATAAATACGGAGATAAACCGCAAATAATCCAGATTGCTTCGAAATGCGTCTGTTTTGCGGGCGCCGACCACGGGCTCGCGGATAACCAGTGTTGTTGTAATGCCGACAATCATCATGGCTGCCATAACGCGGTACACATTTGCCCAAACACCGAACTCGTAAGTGTCGTTTCCCCACCAATCGGCCAGCCAAAGAGACCCTGCGCCCGCAATCAGCATGCCGATACGGTAACCCGCGATATACATGGACGAGAGCATCGATTGCATGTCCACTTCAGCCGACTCGATACGATACGCGTCAATAACAATGTCCTGGGTGGCCGAAGAGAAACCGATGAGGACGGCGCCGATGGCTGTCATGGTCAGCGCGTTTTGGGGGTTGAATGCGGACGTCCAAAGCATGGCGAACACCAGTGCGAGTTGGGATACCAGAAGCCAGCCCCGGCGTCGACCCATTCTGGCGGTGAGGTATGGAAACGGCAGCCGGTCGACAAGGGGCGCCCATGCGAATTTGAACGAATAACCGAGCGCCGCCCAGCTGAAAAATGTGACGGTTGCCCGCTCTACGCCTGCCTCCCGCAGCCAGACGGAAAGCGTGCTGAAAATGAGAAGAATCGGCAGACCGGCGGAAAATCCGAGAAACAGCATGGTGATGGCGCGGGGATGGATCAGGGTCGCTACTGCTTCAGACCAGCTTTTTTTTAGCGGGCGACCATTACCGACTGCCGTCATGACCGCACCTGCATCTTGAAAAAATCGGGTTTATAACCAATAGCAAGAATCCCCTTAAAACAGGTACCAATGAGCTATCGCTATGCAATCATCTGATCGGGAGAGACGACGGGACCATAAGATTGCTTTAAATCCACCAGCTCTTTGCGCTGTTGCTTCAGAATTTCAAATAGTCTTTGCGGAACATCCTTTTCTTTTTCATAGGCGTTCAGCTGGAGATCGATCCTGGCAACAATGTTTTCAATATAGAGAGAAAATTGTTTTTCGTATAAATCTTTCGTATAGGCTTTATCGAGAATTGTTTCAAAGAGATCCCTGAGATCCTCAAATTTTGGGATAAAGCCGATGGGGGTGCTGATGGCATCCACATCTCCACGGGCTTTTCTTTCCAGCCATGCGAGCCAGACCTTTACATCCCTTTTCTCACCCAATAGTTTTTTTGAATCGCCGCCTCTGGCCGCATGCGTCAGGAAATAGTTTAAGCCCGCCATGACCGGCATTTTATCACGGGCGATCTTTTTATTATTGAAAAAACGGAATTGAGCATCCATATAATCACCAAGGGCGCCCGGGATAAACGGAGCGTTTGCCCAGGGCGCCCGCTTTACACCCGTCGCTCCCACTTCTGTCGCCGTTGCAGCGGAAACGATGGTTGCACCGATGACGACGCCGCAATCCGGATTTTTAGCCGCCCAGACCGGGGGCATGGTGTTGCTGTCTCTCCCGCTGTAAGTGATGACCCGTGTTTCGACGCCTTGCGGATCTTCCGCTTTGTCTGAATAATTGGCGAGCGAGCTGGAAGCTACCGTGCACCGTGAATTGGGGTGGGACATGGGAATCGCCTTTCCCTTGGCGTCGCACTTGCCCTGGAACCAATCCCCTTGAAAGTTTTTACCCTTTTCAGGCGGTGTCTCACCGTTCCCCGTCCATTGCGGCACCGCATTTTCATCGATCAGCACATTGGACCAAATGACCTCTGCACCCTCATTCCGCAGCAGCTCCATGAGCAGGGGATCACCCTCCCAGTTGACATCCTCCACAATACCGAAAATACCGCACTCCGGATTGATGGACCGGATGCCGCCATTGTCGTCGATCCAAAGCTGGGCCAAATCATCTCCGACAAAATAGTCGCCTGCCATGGCCGTGGTTGTTTTTCCGCAGCCGCTGGGAGCCGCACCGGCACACCAGGTTACACGGCCGCCCGGCCCTTTGATGCCGGTGATAAACATGTGTTCGGACAACTCATTCCCTCTGTTTTCATATACGGCTTTGTCCACGGAAAACCGGTGGTTGCCCTTTTTCAATAACAGGGTGTTGCCGGCGTAAGTACAGTTGAAACTGAATGTGGTTCGATGGCTCCGGTCCATGAAGACGCGCGCATTCGGTAAATCCTCAGGCCGGTTGAGCCCTTCACTGTGAACGTTCGTATAAAAGTGGCCCAGTTTTTCGACCTCTTTATTAAAATCATGATAGGCATTCCGGTAAAGAATTTCAGCGCTGTGGGATACGTATGCCGAACTTGTAATTTCAAGTGCCGGGTTTGAAGCGGGTGATCCTACCGGGCCACGGAGATAAAATCCCACCACCAGGGTTTTACCCTTCATGATGCTGGTCATTTTTTCGCGTACCTCTTTTAGGGCATCGTTCCGCTCCATGCGATTTGCCAGGGAGCTTATTTCTTCGTCCTCATTGGCAATGTAGTAGGTGCGATCAATAATTCTTCCCTGTTCATCTTTCAGATCATAATGGATAGTATGCCGGGGCATGGGAAGCGACGACTCTTCGCCTTTTGCCAGCGCCAAATCCCTTATAAACTGTCGATCATCCTCAGACCCGGTGTTGATGAAGGTGCTGTCGGGTTTGCACATGGCAATGGCGTTGGCAATTTTTAATAGAACTTCCGGGTGTGTGATTTTTTGAATGCGCGAAAAATGTTCTGTTTCCAGTGTTTTTTCAAGGAATTTGACGGCTGACTGCGCATCTCTGATCCCTCCGATTTCCTGTAAGATATCGACTCCCTTCTTTTTCTGCAGCATGTCTGTTCTCCTGTCTCATGGATTTTGTATGAATTGATAGATTATACCGGGATAGTTTTTAAGACCCGACTGTATAAAATAATACCCTTTTAGAGGTTATTCCAGGGCCAATGCAAAGCAGGATCTTTGACGGGCCCCTTGGGCCCGGATCCTTCAGTCACCGTTGTCCCCGCAGATGAACTTTTCCTGAATGGGCATACGCAGTTTTATCCATTTGATAACTTTTCCGAATTCGTCTTTGATCTCTTTTAGTGCTCTGCCTCTGTGGCTCACGCGGCTTTTTTCTTCTCTCGTGAGTTCGGCAAACGTTTTTCCCAGGGGCGGGTAAAAAAATACCGGGTCATATCCGAATCCATTGGCACCCTTTGCCTTTTCTGCGATAATGCCCTCACAGCGGCCCTCATAGGTTAATGCCGGTCCTGTGGGCACGGCAATCGAGATCGTGCATTCAAAAGCAGCCTTCCGGTTATCAATGCCTTGCATTTCTTTCAGTAATTTTTGCTGCCGGTCTTCATCCGAGGCATTTTCGCCGGCATATCGTGCTGAATGTACTCCCGGCAGACCATTTAATGCCTCCACCATTAGACCTGAGTCGTCTGCAAGGGCCGGAATGCCTAAAACACGCGCTGTAAAGCTTGCTTTTTTATAGGCATTTTCATCAAATGTGTCACCGTCTTCTATGACATCCGGGATAGGTCCGAAATCATCCAGATCCTTTATACTAACAGGAAAACCCTTTAAAAGATCCCGAATTTCGGCTGTTTTTCCTTTATTTCGGGTCGCGATTACAATCTCAATCGGATGTTCCATGACAACCTCTTTATGCTAATCTTGAAAACCTGGTCTTCAAGATCATATGCCGGTTTGGTATTTTGAAATCTGGTCATTGTGATTTGATAGCACGATCTGCATGAGATTTCCATTCAAATCATCGAAACTTTTAATTCATTTCCCGGGTTATGGTCGATTAATACGCCGGCATGGTTCCGGCCCATGGAACAATTGACAACAGCGGTTTCACCAATGCAGGCAATGCCCGCGCATTCGTGTACATGACCGCAGATCACCATGCGGGGGTGATGTTTTTCAATAAAGCGGCGCAGCCCTGAGCTTCCGACATGAAAACGCCCAAAGGCGATGTCAAGGATGCCACGCGGCGGCGGATGCACGACCAAAATGGTTTTCCTGTCAATCCAGGGCGCAATCCTTTTCAATACAGATGCTTCATTGAAGCGTATCTTTGAGTGGAACGGGATGGCGATGGTGCCGCTGATTCCAACAAATGGCACTGAATGGATGACAAATCGAGACAGATGAATGGATGTAATATGTTGAAACTGTCCGCTCAGACGGTCCACTTTTTTTAAATCAGTATTGCCGCGGATGGCTAAAACAGGGATGGAAAAGGCATTGATTCGGCTCAAAATCTGAGCCGGCGACACAAAGCTCGTGATGTCTCCGGCCGCCACCAGCACCTGGGGGTGAAACATGGCAATATTCCGTCTGATACGATTGAGGCGATCCGGCTTCCCATGGATGTCGGCAACAGCGTAGATTCGCATGTCCAGATCCTTAACAATTGACTATCGATTAACCTGCAGGTATAGTTCCGATTCAGGTTTATATCACACCCGCATCTATTTTTAACCCTAAAAAAGGAGAATTCTCATGGGAAATCTTTCCTATGCGCTTGACGATAAGGTCTTCGTCGTGACCGGCGGCAGCCGGGGCATCGGGTTGACCATCGCCGAACTTCTGCTGGCACAGCGTGCAAAAATTGTTATCTGCGGGAGAAAGCAGGAAGGGCTCGATGCCGCTAAGGATGCTTTAAAGGGAGGTGATCGCCTGTTGGCGGTTCAGGCGCATTGTGCAAAGGCAGACGATGTTGACAAGCTGTTCAATCAGACACGTGAAGCCTACGGCCGATTGGACGGCCTGATACATGCTGTCGGTATGAATATTATTTCTACGGTTGTCGATGCGGATGTTTCCTTGTGGCACAAAATTATCGATTCCAATCTGAACGCCGCGTTTCTATGTGCCCGCAAAGCCGGTCAGGTCATGCGGGAACAAAAACACGGCAAAATCGTAAGCATATCATCTCTGGCCGGCAGAAGGTCCGCACCGGCAATGGGTATCTACGGGATTGCCAAAGCCGCCATTGAAATGATGACTAAGGTGCTGGCTCAGGAATTGGCCATGTTCAATATACAGGTGAACGCAGTGGCCCCCACCATGGTTCGGACGAAATTCAGCGAACCCTTCTGGTCCAATAAAGACTTTTATCGGGAAATCGTGAAAACCATACCCCTTGGCAGGATTGCGGAACCGATTGAGATAGCGCATCCGACCCTTTTTTTGTGTTCTGCTGCTGCTGATTTCATCACCGGTCAGACCATTATGGTGGATGGCGGGGCCAGTGCCATATAATCAGGATTCCAGGAGGCAACGGTCCAAGGGACCGGGTGAAAAACAAAAAAAACCATCACGAAAACACGAAATATGGAAAACACGAATATTTATTTTTTTCCATGTTTTCGTCATTTCGTGATAAAGATTTGCATGAAGAATCACCAACAAATTGTACCATTCGTGTGCCGGGGAACAGTGCCCGTATTATCCTGGGCTTTCGTGCTGTTGCTCAGTGGTTGCATCGGTTTGATTGTTAAACCGTACGGACATGTCGCAGCCGATGCCGAAAATGTTAGAGAAGATGGCCGTCCTGTTGTTATACCGAAAAATGCGCCTTCAATTTCCCAGGGGTACCGCCCTGAGCGTTCAGACGAAATGACGCAGAAAACTTCTCCCGGTCACCATGGCATAGATATCATCGCCAAAACCGGAACACCGGTGATTGCTTCGGCCGCAGGGGTGGTTATCCGTTCATACTTTGATCTGTTTTATGGAAATCGTATTACGATAGACCACGGCAAGGACGTCAACGGACAGTTCATTCAAAGCAGATATCTCCACCTGAAAAAGAAACTGGTGAAGGAAGGCGACACCGTCGCCCGCGGACAGCCAATCGGCACATTGGGCAGGACCGGCCTTTTAGCCGGCTTTCCGCATTTGCATTATGAAATTCGCGTCAGCGATCCGTCGGCTCCAACACAACTTGAGTCAACCAACCCGCACAAATTCTGGGCGGATGGCGTCGGTATCGTGACATGTTTTGAAAAGGGCCGGCAAAGGCCGGACCGACCCTTTCAAACAACCTATCCTGTCCCCTGTCTTGGCGTTGCCTGGCAATAATTTTTTCCCGGCGCTTCAATAACAATTGGTTCTTGATAATTAAGGCTCTTTTCCCGCAGAGATTGACAATTTCTAACTCATGGTAATATTTCATGATACGGCTTCAATGGCCGACAGGTGATTACCTTTTAAACAGAAAACGGGCAAAGGAAATGAAAAAATACATCAGAGCAAATAAAATATATATAAAAGATATCGTGCTGAAAATTATGCTCCTTGTTACCCTATCGGTATTTCTAGGATGCAGCGGGCATTACGGACGACTGGCTGTCAATGATGCTGTAAAAATACAGTTTGAAGATTACGAGATCCTTTCCGATTATCACTATTACTACAGCGGATCTTTTGCAAGACCAAGGGCTGTGATCGGCATTCATGAAGCATACACGCTGCAATCCGATTTATGGGTGCCGGTGGCGTTGACACGCGACCGCCTCAAGGATTGGGTGAATTATTACGGTTCTCAAACAAATTACTTACAGGGGAGCAACGGATCGGACATCCTTACGGAAGATGGTAAAAAAATAGGTGTCTGGTATGCCTTTATCGATTGGAAAGATTGGGCGACCGTGAAAATGATCGATAAAAAGGTCGTCAGCATCAGCACGCCCATTGTTCGGGAAAAAGAAAAATTTATCTGGGGCTGGGGTCTTACAACAACACCCGATGAATAACTATCTTGCAAAATTCAGGAAATAATTTCTAAAGCAGCGGGTCGACTTGTCAATCAAGCAGGTCCGATCTTTACATATCGTTCGCAGAAACGGCCTTTCGGGAAGCCGATAAATTCGGAATAGGCGTTCATGGCGTTCTTTATACCTTGTCGTTTCAGGACCGGACCGTCGAGCTGGGATCGATATGCCATGATGGCATCCAGTTTTTGGTCAATTGTATGGCTGACATCGTAAGCCTCCGCGGAAAAAATCCATCCCTTATCAAATACGTTTTGGCTGGTTTTTAAAATGTATTGAGTATAAAGACCGAAAATCAGGATAAACAGCAAATACAACGGCCTGGTAATTATTGCGGCCAATTTGAAAGAGGGGATGCTGGATAACAGTTCCACCGCATTTATATAGGCGGATGGTTGAACCGGGTTGAAAATCTCATTTTTGTTTTGCGGCACCAGCCGAAGCCAGCCGGTAATCTTCATGCGGTAATGGAGCATATTCGGGAAAAGCACATAGGGGTAATCTTCGTAAAAGAAAATACGGCATGTTTTTATTTCTTTGCTCAAGAGTTGGGCACCGGCTTGAAATACGATCTGGTGATCCATGTGCTGCCCTATCGCCATGGGGAGTATCAGATTTTTGCAACCCGTTTTTCTGCAGATATCCAGCAAGTCGGCTGCAAGCGCATGAGATAATGTCACGTTGGACGGCGTTTTGCGAAAACAGGGCCAGTAACGGAATAAAGGGATGTTTTCCCGGAAAAGGATTTCCCGGTAGCCGAGCCAGATAAAATCGACGCCCAGGGACGCCATGGCGGCTTTATCCTCAGCGCGGCGCCGATCATAGTTGAGCAGCTTTCGGTATGCTTTCTTCCTGAATGGGTTTTCTCCGGGGATATGTGAGGTGAAAACAGTGACGACCAGAACGTTTTCACCCATTTCCTTGCGGTCGACAATTCGACCGCCGCAGGATACGACAGCATCGTCAAAATGAGGAGAGACAACCACATGATCGTAGCGACGGGTAATGGCGTCAATATTTGGTAGCTGCATAAAACGTATTATGGTGACGTTTTGGGAATTATAATTATTATCACGAAAGGACGAAAACACAAAAAGAGATTGAAAAATTTCGTGTTTTCGTCCTTTCGTGATGGATATTTTTTCACTGTTCCGCCCTGCGCCATGCGGCATATTGTACCAGGGCTGCAACGGCACGGGCAGCTCGATGCGGACAAGACAATACGGGCATGTTTCGTTCCCGCATTCCCTTTACGATCGGTTCACTGTCTGAATGAAATGTATATCCTACGACCGGCTTTTGATGGGTTACAGATAGGTTTTTGATCCTATCGCATATACTGTCCATGATCTTGGCGGTTTCGTTATCGATTTGATCCGGCGGGATACCGAAACCTGTCAGCGCCTGTCTGAAGAGGTGTGTGGGCAACAGCAAGTAGATCAACAGGATGTCATAGATGTCACCTTCAAGAAGATGGCCGGGTATTTTAAAAAAATAATCCATATGATCCTTTGAAAAGGTAATGTCGAGCGGATTGCTGATGCTTCCGGTATGCGGGATGAGGGCAGAGAGCTTATCCTGCAGGCTTAAGGGCATCAACGGTATCTTAAGACCCAAGCGGTTACAGGCATCCGCAGCCACGGCGCCCGGGCCGCCTGAATGGGTTTGGATTACGACCCTGTTTCCGTCCGGAAGCGGAGCGGATCCCAGAATGGAGCAAATATCGAACATCTCTTGGATCGATTCGGCGCGGAGGACGTTGCTTTGTCGAAAGACGCCGTCATAAAGGCTGTCCGGTCCGGATAATGCGCCGGTGTGGGACATGCTTGCCCGTTTCCCGGATTCCGACCCACCGACGTAATAGGCAACAATCGGTTTGTGCGGTACGATGGATTTGGCGGCATCGATAAACTTTCTTCCCTGCCGAATGGCTTCAATATAAAGACAGATGACTTTTGTATGGGGACAGGCGGCAAGGTATTCCATGCAGTCGACAATATCGATATTTGCCTCGTTTCCTACACTGATGGCGGTACTGAAGCCCATTTGCATTCTTGAAAGATAGTCAAACATCTGGGTAATAAAGCTTCCGCTTTGCGACGCCATGCCGACAAATCCGGGATCACCCTGATAAGGCAGGAATGTTGTATTTAATTTATGGTGCGGATTGGCAATTCCAAGGCAGTTGGGTCCGAGAAACCGCATACCATAGCGGTTGGCGATATGAATAATCGTCTTTTCCAGCTGAATCCCTTTTCCGCCGACTTCCCGGAATCCTCCTGATACCACAATAGCGTTTTGAATGCCTTTTTTACCACACTGCTCCATTATTTCCGGTACAATGCGGGTCGGCAAGACAAGAACAGCAAGATCGGGCGCTTCCGGGAGATCCTGAACCTTTTGAAATGCCGTTAAGCCCAATACATGCGTCTCTTTCGGATGAATCGGATAAATGCGACCTGAAAATCCGAGCTTTAAAATAGAGGCGAGCTGGCTGGTCCCCATGGAAGAAAAATTGTTGGAAGCGCCGAAGAATGCGATGCTTTCCGGATTGATCATACGGTAAAGGAGAGGGGATTTCGTGGATAAATGCATGCTGGGTCTACTTAGGGCTCACAATGGGTTTCCCCTGCCAATTTTTTCTGGGTTCCGGGAGGACTCTTTGTTCTTTTAGCTTTCTTCTTTCAACGCCGCCCTTATCTAGGTATTCTTTTAAATTTCGACGGCGCCGGTCGGGGTGGATCCTGCGATCGAATTTGCTCCGCTCTTTTTTTTCGACAATACTCCCTTCCGCTTCATTTTTCACAAGAATGCCAATGATTTTTTTCAGATACCTGTCGGTTTTACTCACGTGAAATCGGCAGGATCCCGCCCCAGGATGACCGCCGCCTTCAAAATATGAAAGCATCTGGCCTACATTCACGCGGCAATTTTTATTCAGGATGCTGTGCCCGATTTTTACGACCAGCATCTCTTTTGTTTCATCTTGAAACCCGATTTTGATGCTGGCGACGGCATCCGGAAACATGGAGTATGCCAGAAAGCGGTTTCCCCGTGGCAGGGTGTCGAATTGACGGAAATCGGTTATGGCGATGTGATCCCTGACTACCGTATGTCTTTCAAGAAGTGTTTTATAACCTTTGTTTTCCTGAATCTTGGCATCGCATCGTTCTCGAACATTCGGATCGGACATGACATCTGTTATAGAGCGTTCACGCAGCAGGTTGACCAAATGATTCCAATAGGGTTCGTCAGATATCGTTTGGTTTTGAATGGTCATTGAGAGCAATACATAGGGGAAGCGTTCCGGAAACAGGATTTCATCCAATGATAAGTCAGCGGAATCGATTTTGTCGGTTTCTCGCACAAGTTCGGCGTAATCCCGCTTGAATTTTCCCTGGTAATATTTAAAAATCAAGCCTGCGGCGGAAGGGGCCATGCTGAAAAGTCCCTCGAAGGAACGCCTGATCCGGTTTGAGAAATGATGATCAAACCATAGGCTGCAGCGGTTGTCATAAGGCAAATTGGCAATGATATCGCCAGATTGAATCTCAACCAGACCCTTTTGCATATCATTGGGCGCAGCCCACATCACCGGAACGGATATGGTTTCGGCATCAAAAAGAAGCACGGCACAGACGACCCCGTCAAAATCAGGTCGCGTTACGATGCGCATGGTGTTGTCTCCTGTCGATTCATTAAAAATAAATAATCATACTTTTAAATTCAATAAAGTCAATAGAATAGATTTTACAGGCGTATAAAAACCGGCTAAAGGAATTTTGTTTGACTTCAAAAATCCTATCAATTAGGTTAGATACGTTTTTAACAGATATGCTTTCCATATAAGATCGCTAATTCTTTTTCTCATCGTAATTTTGCCGCCGGTGTCAACGGGCTGTTTACGAGGAGGCAATTAAAGGAAAATGCAGAATGGATCGGTCGATTAAAATACTGGTAACCGTGCTAATCGTAGCAATTGTCGGATTTCTCGGATACAGCCAAGTCAAACGATGGCATCAGTCCTCCATCCATGAGGTTATGGAGAAGGATAGCGCCGACTGTGAAAAACGCCTGGCAAGCCTAAGGGAGGAGATGCTCAAGGTTGTCGAAGAAATGAAACAACTCAATGAGAGCGGTTTCGGAGCGTATGAACAGCGTCTCTCGGAAATATTCGGGGAAGATTCCGACCGTTTGTCCTTTGGAGAGGAGATCAGCTGCACCGACCTGGAACTGCAGGTGAGGACATTTATCGACTATTTGTCGAGACAAGACTATATGGATCCATATAAGGGAAAGGGCGGCGTTCAGAAATTAATCGGCGAAATCAATCGCAGCCTGTCCAAATCCCCACCGGCGCTTTCCGGTGAAATGGAAGACCTCGTCAGCCTTATTCGCAATGTCACCCACCTTTACCGGCAGTTGGGAAAGGAACGGATTGCGATTGTCAAAAGCATATTGAAAAACGAAGCCGACATCATTGAAACCGTCATCGCCATTTTCTATAACTATGTTTCTTCGGCAAACCGATGCCCGAACCTCATTATCAGCGCACCTTCCCAGGATGTTCTCTATCGATATGCAGGCTATTTTCTGAACACGTTGTCCGGACGGAGCTGCCTGTTGCGGCGGGATTTAAAGATACGCGTATTAGCGACGTATTATTCAGTTCTCATCATCGACCAGGCAAATGATGATATGCTGAATTCATACGGTATCGATATCCGTCCGTTTATCGATTATTCATTTTATGAGGTGAGCAGCCAAAGAGGATTGATCTACCAGCGGCAGTATCTTAAAAAGTTAAACGAGTTAAAGAAAAAATATCAGGAGATCCAGGGGTAGCGGATGATTGATTTACGAAGCGATACGGTGACAAGGCCGACCCATGCCATGCGAAAGGCCATGGCCGAAGCAGCGGTGGGGGATGATGTTTACGGGGAAGATCCTACGGTGAACCGTCTCGAAAATATGGCGGCTGAAATGCTCGGAAAAGAGGCGGCCGTGCTGGCGGCCAGCGGCACCCAAAGCAACCTCATGGCGGTTTTGAGCCATTGTGAAAGAGGCGATGAATATATTGTCGGGCAACAGGCCCATACGTATCGATATGAAGGCGGAGGCGCGGCGGTCTTTGGCAGCATTCAACCGCAGCCCATCGAATTCGAGCCGGACGGCACGCTGGATCTTGACAAAGTTGTTCGGGCGATTAAGCCGGATGATTTCCATTTTCCCCGCACCCGGCTCCTGTGCCTTGAGAATACACAAGCGGGCAAAGTGCTGCCGTTAACGTATTTGGAAAGGGCCGGTGCAGTTGCCGGAGAAAATGGACTGGGCCGCCATTTGGACGGTGCCCGGTTGTTTAATGCTTCTGTAAAGCTCAATGTCCCACCCGGCGAGATCTCGCGTCATTTTGATACGGTTTCCATATGCCTTTCAAAAGGTCTGGGGGCGCCTGTCGGGTCTTTGCTGTGCGGATCAGTCGATCTCGTCAAAAAAGCCAGGAGATGGCGAAAAGTGTTGGGGGGCGGTATGCGGCAGGTTGGTGTACTGGCGGCGGCTGGTATCGTTGCCTTGAATGATCACATCGAAAGATTGGCCGAGGACCACGAAAATGCAGTGATTTTGGCGGAGGGGCTGACGGGTATCGAAGAAATCACCATCGATAAAACGACGGTACAAACCAATATGGTGTTTGTTTCTCTAAAACAAGGGAATTCCGAAGCGCTCAAAGCTTTTTTAGCGGAGAAGGGCGTTTTAATAAGCAGCGGGAACCCCATTCGGTTGGTCACGCACCTGGATGTAACCACCGATGATGTGCATACAGCAGTGGATGTATTTAGAATATACTTTAGCAAGCATCACAAAAGTGTTTGACCCAAACTTAGATTTCTGGAATGGAGTTTTATATGAGTCAATTGCTAAAAAATCACCAATGGGTTTACGTGGTCGTTCAGGACCCGGGAAAAGACGAGCAATACCTGGGTCAATATGAAACCAAAAGCGACACAGCCTTCATCCCCGTTTTCATTGAAAAGGAGCATGCGCTCATGTGTATGAATCTGCTGGTGAAAGATAAAGGGAAAAAATATGAGGTTCAGGCGGTTATATATGAAGAATTGGCAGAACATGCCGGAGCGGGAGGTTTTAAGTTGTATGTCCTGAACAATGAGGGAACGATCCAGGAAAAAATATCCCCCCTCTTATAGAAGATAGCTCCTTGGTCTGCCGGCAATAATGCCTTGCTTCAACTTCACAATAAAATAGATAATTGAAAACACATAGGCCGGCAGGTATAACCACCAGGCAAAAGGTCTCGGAACACCTGTGTGCACAATATGGCCGGGAACCTGCAAAATATTCTTCCAGTCCCAGCAAAAGGCTACGATCAGGAGCAGGCCGCATCCCAGTTCAATAACCGTATCGTACCAGCGCCAGTTAATATGATATCCTTTTTCATCGTAATAGATAATCAGAGAGCCCGCCACCACCATGGCAATCGCTATTAATACGGGGGTGAGCACCGGCCCCACCCAGGGCAGGGGCACATAGAACAAAAGATCCCATGTCATGAGGCTTTCCGGCCAGCCCACCATGACATACAGCCAGATGTAGTAACATATGTCCCACAGCCCGAAAGCAATCATAAAAAAACAAGATTTTTGAAATTTATTCCTTCCGGCAATCCAGCCTACCGCTATGAGAATGATTATTGTGGCAATTTCCCGGCCGAACTCAATGCGAACCAGCGGGTCGACAACGCGTTTGCCGCCCTCCCAGTTGATTACCAGGGGAAAACTGAACCCTCCGTCAAAGTATATCTCACGGAGATATACAACCACAGCGCTCTCGACCCATGCAAACGCAATGGAAAAAACTACAACCCAAACCCAATTTTTAAAGACGTCATTAGCATATCCTTTGGATTCAGCCTCGAAGTCGTTATTTTCTAAGGCCATGATTAAGGCCTTTCCCTTCTTGCCAGCTCCACGGCAACTTTGTTCTCCAGCGTCTTCGGAAGGTAGATCGTTACTTCATGAGAAAGCTCTGCAAAAAATCCTTTTTTGTCGATGACAAGATCGGCGATGATTCGCCCGTTTTCGTATTGGAGGGTTTTATGGAGGCGATGTCTGGCCTCGGTCCAGCCGAATCCCACGGCCGTTAACACGATTCGGGGCTTTTGATCATCCAGATAGCGGATGCTTAATTTTTCGATGTCTGTATTGGATTTCAACACCAGCTGTTTTACATCCGATGGCAGGGTCAGCGGAATATTATGCTCTTTGTAAAAGGGGCGATGCATGAGAAAAGCAAGCAACATTAAAATGACGGCTGAAATCAGAAGGCCGGTGACGGCATATCGTTTGGGGCGGGACATCGGTTTTGGCGTTTGGACCCGGGGTTTCGGCACCTGAAGCACCAGATAATAAAGACTGATGATGGTCATCAGAACGATACCCAAAGACCAGAGTACGTCGGATGGAAAGTGGGCGCCTTGAACCACACGGGCGGCGCCCAGCAATCCCCCCAACACCAGACCGGTTACGCCGCCGGTAACGGCGATCCAGATATTTTTTCTACGAAATACCAGCAATGAGAAGAAAAGAAACCCCATGGAGCAATGCCCGCAGGTAAAGGATTCTCCCCTGCCAGGGGTTCCGGGCTGATGCAGATGATGATATTCCCATTGACCGCCAAATTCCTGAACCTGGCGGGGGCGGGGTCTGCCCCAGTAATTTTTCAGAATGCCGTTGACGAGGATTCCCGGACCGATGACGGTTGTCAGAACAATGACCAGAAAGTACCGGTGCAGATGATGAAAACGGGCTTGCATGAGGCATGCAACCCAGGCGATCAGAGCGGTGACCGCCAATACAAGACCGGGAATCGTGCCGTATTCGTAGAGCCATTTCCAGGGTTGAAGATTTCCCAGATACCACCCCTCAGATGGCGTGTAAAAGCGACTGACGATGGATCGATCCAGATCCCAGTGGATAATGACCCAGCTTAGCAGCAGGAGACAGGCAAGGGTGGCTGAAATTAAGGCCACCCCCCTGATAATAGTGTTATTGTCTTTTGACAAATCCATGATTGATATGAGGACGTGTTATGAGAAATGTATATGCTTAGTTGTAAGAAAAAACCGATCTGATAAAACATCCCAATCCGTTATTGTCATCATCGTTTTCAGCTTCAGCAGGCAGCAACAGATAGGCTTGATTGGCAATTTCTTCATGGGCTTCGGTTGTGGGGTGAATTTCATCCCAGAACACGTATCCGGCGCTATTGTCAAACTCATCGGCGACAGCATAATTTGGTGAAACCTCGGTGGCATTGGTGAAACCGTATTCAGCGAGATTGCCGGAGATATCAGCAAGAAAGGTATAGATATCCAACTCATAAACCATAATGTCCGGGTTGGCAGCTTCAAAAGCATCAACAGCGCTTGCCAGGGCAGCGTTGAAAGCCTGGGTGATTGCAGTGGCAGATGCAGCGCCTGCAGTGCCGAGCATTCGAGGGGTTGATCCCAAATCCGGCAGGTTCAGGATGAGGATGTTTTCAACTCCGAATGTTGCCAAAGCATCCAGGGCGCCGGCAATATTCGACACACTGGTTGCAGGGTCGGCGGGGGGATTACCTAGAAAATCATTGGCACCGATCCAGATGACAAAAAGGGCATTGTCGGGAAGGGTGGCAGAGCCGACATAGAGACCCACCTGTTGCACCAGGCCAGGTACAGGATCCACACCACTGGTTTCAGCGCCGGCATAGGCATTGTCTACCAGGGCACAATCCAGCATCTCCTCGCCGGTCAAGTACTCGACCCAGACAGGACCATTTGAGTATCGGCCCTGGTAATATTTTTCTGGGTCAGGTATCGTATTTGAGCTTTGTTGATAAACGTTGCCGTTATCAGAAAGGCTATCCCCAAACACCACGACCGTATCAAATGAGGCGCCGAATACCGATAGGGGGGCGAGCAAAAACAACCCCAAAATAAGACAGAATAGACTCTTCTTTTTCATACCCATCTCCTTTGAAATACAGGTGAATAGTTGGGCGCGTTAACGCCGTTTCTTTCGATATGATTATCCTCGCCTAACAGCAGTTAATTACAGGGTGTGGCTTGATAAAATTGGGGCAAACCGACAGCCTGAGAGACATATGCCAAAATTCAATCAACAAGTCAAACCGTGAGATTGAAAGAAACCTCAATACTGCAACTAAGCAGCGAATTGTTTACACCGGTTATTCAGGTTAAACCTCTCCCCATGCCTTTTTACTGCGGGCGATCTTTTTCTGAACGGTCTCCCATGTTTTGGTTTTAAGAAAGGATTCGTCAAAGCGGTTGATCATATCCATGAATAGCTTCAAGGGGACTGAAAATGAGAGTTCGTCTGTTTTGAAAAATTTTCGTGCCGAGGGATCCCAGCCGCCGATGACCGCTTTGTTCATTTCCTTGGATGCGTAATGGAGGGGCCAGACAACCAGGTTGCCGCAGGCGGCTCCCCAGGGCGAAGCCACAACTTCAGGATCGTTTGTTACAAATGCCGCGAGCTGGTGGAGTCCGCACAGCGTCTCGGGCCTGGTGAAAAACACCACAAGTTCAGGCATTTCACCTTCAGTAAACTGGGTAACGGGTTTTACCACGCAGTAAGTTTTGGGGGCCGGTCTGGGGTCGACATATTCAAAGATACGTCTCAGGTTATCCGGAGAATCACAGTAACGCTCGCCTTCGGTCCAATTGGGTATGCCGGTGGAGACGTAGTTGATGATGGTTTCAGTCTGGGGTTTGTTAAAACCAAGCCAGAATGCTCCCCCGGGGCACCCATACTGCTCGGCGGAAAAATACGCGGCGGTCTTCTTTTTTCTGGCGCGCCATATATTTCCCAAAACACATGAAAACTGACCAAAGACCTTTTGCCAGTCAATTTCGTTCTTCAGTTCCTTTTGACGCGTCGGCAGATCGTTGGGCTTGGGTGAAAAGCCTGCTTCGGGTTTTTCATCGCTATAAAAAATACCCATGGGATCTTCGCTCAGCCCCATCCGGTCAAGGAATCGCGGCAGATTTTGCAGTAGTTGTTTTTCCATTTGAGTCTCCTTTTGGGAATGGTTTTAAGTTTTAGGTGTTAAGTTTTAAGCTAACAATATTGTAACCTAAAACCTAACACTTAATACCTAAATCCAAATGAATTCGTCTTCTTACGAATTCACCATTCTATCTGTATTGATGACAGGAAATCAATTTTTTATCGGGCTGCCAGATCATACAAAGGCCGTTGTCCAGGGCGCCGCAGGTTACTATGCAGGGGATTCTGTTCCCCAGTCGGATCTGTTTGCCGGGCATAATCTTTTGGGTGTTCACCGTTTGCTTCTGTCGCCATACGATTTCGGGAAGATGCTGATGCCCCCTGATGAGCATGCTGTGCGGATAGTTCTGAAAAAAAAAGGATTGTTCTTCGGGGCCGAGGACACCGACCATGCAGGAGAGACCTTTTTCGCTCACAAAGGGGAGGGCGTGCGTAATGACGGCTTCCTGATACCGTAATACAAGGGGGAGTTGTTTCAGATAATCGATGGTATCGGTTTTCACGGCTGATTTTTCAACCCCCTCATGATTCACAACGAGCGTGTGATCGTTGTTTCCTTTAATGGCCATGACATGGTTTTGGCGCAGCAGGTCGACGCACTCATCCGCGGTTTCCGGGTGAAAAGAATCACAGATATCCCCCAGATGGTATATGCGGTCGCATGCCGGCTGTTTAAAAAATTCGATTGCACCGGCGATGGCTTTGCGAGAGCCATGACTGTCCGCCATGATACCGATGCGGTGTCGGGCCTTATATGATATCACTTTTTGGCTCAAGTTCGTACTATCCCTTAAAATGTTCACTATAGAAACCGAAGGGCGACAGTTTTTCAATAAAAGCCTTTCTAATTGTCAATTGTCAACGACTAATTGTCAATGATGCAAAATGCAACTTGTTCTAAGAACGGCGGGAAGGGTCTTCGTTGATAATTATTCATTAGCAATTTGCAATTGACAATTAAGGTTCTCCATTGGTTATTCGTAACCCAAACCAAAGGAACAATTGTATGACGAACGTTCTATCAGGCATACAGCAAAAAAAACCGCTTGACAAATCATTAGGTTAGCGTTACCAATCAATATAATTAATTGATATTTATTTAATTAATTTAGTTTTTATAAAAATAAGTAAATATTACTTACCCAAAGAGGAGGATAGGGATGGGCAAGCAGATAAAGACACCTGATCAGCTTTATTTTAACAAGGACCATCAGATGGTCAGGCGGGCGGTTCGCGAATTTGTAAACAAGGAAATCAATCCCTTTACAGACGAATGGGAAGCAGCCGGTATTGCCCCATTGAAAAAACTCTTTAAAAAAATGGGTAAACTCGGATTTTTGGGGATACGGTATGATCCCAAATACGGCGGGCAAGGTCTGGATTACTGGTATGAAACCGCATTTCTTGAAGAGCTCGGACATATCAAGGCCCTCGGTCTTGCAGTTGCCATAACCGTCCAAACCAATATGGCAACCCCGGCCATCGATGAATTCGGGAGTGAATTTCTGAAAAAGACGTATCTGAAAGCCGCAATCAAGGGCGATATGGTGGGGGCCATCGCCGTATCGGAACCGGGAGCAGGGTCGGATGTGGCGGCGATTGCCACCACGGCCAAAAGAGAAAACAATCACTATGTGATCAATGGAAGCAAAATGTTCATCACCAACGGCACGCAAGCCGACTTTTATACGCTTCTGGCGAGGACCAGCGATGATCCGGGGTATCATTCCTTTAGTTTGTTCGTGGTGCCGGCGGATTTACCCGGTGTCGTGGTCAGTCGAAAACTTGAAAAATTAGGCGTCTGGATCAGCGACACGGCCGAGCTGTTTTTCGATAATGTCCAAGTGCCTGTTGAAAACCTCATCGGACAAGAAGGGGAAGGATTTATCTATCAGATGAGACAGTTTCAGCACGAACGGTTTTCACTCCTGCCATTTGCCTGCACCGCGGCAAAAGATATCATCGATCTGACGATCGGCTATATAAAAGATCGAGTCGTTTTCGGAAAACCGCTCATCAAGAACCAGGTTCTCCGGCACCGCCTGGCGGACTGGGCAACTGAAATTGAAAGCCTTAAGCAGTTGATATATCATATTGTGAGGATGAAAGAGGCTGGTCTGGATGCCACCCGGGAGATCTCCATGGGAAAGCTTATTGCCGGTCAGCTCCTTAGCAAAATTGCGGACGGATGCCTGCAGATGCATGGCGGCATGGGGTATATGAGTGAAATGATTATTTCAAGGTACTACCGGGATGCCCGCGGCCTGTCCATCGGCGGTGGTGCGGATGAGGTGATACGGGAGATGATAGCCAGGATCGAAGGCTATTAAAGACGATGAAATTATCCGGAAAAGATAAAACGCAGCTTGAAGGGGAGACGACCAGGTCGTTCCCACCTGGCAGAGTGAAAATTGCCAATGCACTGCGCCTGCTGCTTGAAGAGAAGGAATTCAACGGGATTACCACTGCCGAAATCGCCAGACAGGCCGGTGTAACCGATGCATTGATATACAAATATTTTAAGGATAAAAGAGATTTGCTCCACCAGTTGTTGAGCGAATATCTCAATCAGTATGCGCTGCAGCTAAGCAGGGACTTAAAGGGCATCAAAGGTGCTTTGAACAAACTTCGAAAACTCATTTGGTCACACATCAATGTTTATGCGACCAACCGGGTATTTGCAAAGATCCTGTTATTAGAGGTGAGAAATCATCCGGATTATTATAGATCCGATACATATGAACTTGTAAGGACATACAGTAATTTTGTTCTGGAAATTTTGGAGGAAGGTATACAGAGCAACGAGATAAGACAGGATGTTCCGGTCAAACTGATTCGGCAGGTAATTCTCGGCAGCATTGAGCAGCTTTGTCTGACCGGCATCACATTTGATCGTGAAATCGATCCCGATGAACTTACCGAAAACCTGTGTGAAATCATATTTAGGGGAATTATTCCCGCTGTGAGCGATGAGTGATGAGAGATGCGTAAAGCGTAGGAAGCGCCGGGTTGCGGGTTGCGGGTTACGAGTTACGGGTTACGTGTTGCGAGTCAATTCCAACAGCGTAATCATGTAGCGCAGAGCTTTAGCTCTGCTCATACACAGTCTTGGCAGGTCTTAAGACCTGCGCTACGATAAATGTCATACCTGCGAGGTGTTGCACAAACTGTTTTAATGAAAGAGGAGAGTTGAATAAAATGGGCGTGTGGATGGACAGCTACTTGGCAAAGCTTGAGAAAGTGCGCCGGCAAAATCTTCTGGGAGGCGGCCAAGAGCGCATCGACCAGATCCATCAGTTGAACAAGCTGACCGCCAGAGAACGGATTGACAGACTGGTGGATGCCGGAACATTTGAAGAGATCGGCTCCATCGTCACGGATACCCGGCCGCCGCTGGACGGTAAAGAAAGGCCGGATCCTTCTGAAGGGATCGTGATGGGATTCGGCAGGATCAACGGCCGTTTTGTGATGCTCTACGCCATGGATTTTTCGGTGATGTCGGGTTCCCTGGGGGATCAGGCAGCCTGGAAACTGGCTGATATTACAAGCATGGCAGGTGAACGGGGCATGCCGTTGATCGGCATCATCGATTCCATAGGGGAGCGGCTCAGTTTCAAAGATGGGGATGCAGGCATGAACGGCCTCGGCCATCTCTTGAAAAACTACAGCCTCTATTCCGGTGTGATTCCACGGATTACGCTTTTACTGGGTCCTTGCACCGGCGTGTTTTCCTTTATTCCGGTCCTTTCCGATTTTCTCATCATGAATGAGGAAACCGGGTTTTTATGGCTGGGAGGTGATATTGAATCCGATGAGGCGGGAACTGCTGAATTCCACATGGAGAGAAGTGGTCAGTGTGATATGAAGGCGGAAAGCGATACGGATGCCGTTGAAAAACTTAAAACACTCTTGGCGTATCTTCCGCAGAACTGCTGGGAAAAGCCCATGTTTATTGAGACGGGCGATGATCCGGAAAGAAAGGAAGCGGCGCTCCTTGACGTGATGCCGGACAACCCGAAATTTACCTACGATATGCACGAAGTCATCGACAGCATTGTCGATAATGGAGAATTCCTCGAATTGAAGGAGGATTTTGCTGCACACCTTATCATCGGGTTCTGTCGGTTCGGCGGGCGTGTGGCCGGTATCGTGGCGAACAACCCGGATGAACTCAGCGGGATACTCGAACCGGATTCCTCTGATAAATATGACCGGTTCATGCGATTCCTGGATGCCTTCAACATTCCCCTGGTTACCCTGGTGGATACGACGGCATTCCCTCCCGGGGACCGATGGGAACGGCTCGGCATCATCCGGCATGGTGCAAAACTCCTCCATTCATATGCACATCTCACCTGCCCGAAAATAACCATGGTGCTGCGTCGATCCTATGGCGGCGCCAATATTGTGTTGGGTTGCTCTAAAATGTTTCCTGATTTTGTATATGCATGGCCGACGGTGGAATTTGCACCCACCGGCCCCGAAACAGTCGTGCACGCGGTATTTCATAAGGAATTGGAAAAGGCCAAGAAGGAAGGGAACTATGATGAGGTTTACGACTTTTTGCTCAGTATTTTAAAGGAACAGTTTTCTGTGTTGAACCTGGGCAAGCACTGGACGACCTATTATACGGCCCACGAAGTGATTGACCCCCGGGATACGCGACCGAGAATAATCAAGGCGATCGCAACGTTGGAGAATAAACGCGAAGAACTGCCGGAAAAGAAGCGATCCATCAAGCCGGCGTGATGGAAATAAGGGTTCCAGGATTCTAGGGTTCGAGGATTCAAGTGATGATAACCTATATGACAGCTGGGATATGAAGAACCCCTTTATCACGAAAACACAAAAATTGAAAAAGGTATTGCTATGGGCATAAAAATGCAAGAAGCCATCAGACGCCTGCAGGATATTCAGCAAAAGAATCTATTGGGCGGCGGTCAAAAACACATCGATAGACAGCACAGCCGGGGAAAATTAACGGCCCGTGAAAGAATCGAATACTTTTTGGATCCAGGGTCATTCAGTGAACTTGGGTCGAGTGTGAATGCCACCAGCGTGCGAATAGACGGGAGAACAACGGATGCGCCATGTGATGGATCCGTCATCGGGACCGGCAAGGTGGATGGACGGATGATCGCGGTGTATGCCAGCGATTTTACGGTGCTGGGGGGGTCCCTCGGATGTCAGCATGCCACGAAATTCATTAAACTGATCGACATGGCTGCATCCTGGCAGATCCCCATGGTTTGGCTTCTCGATTCTTCCGGTGGAAGACTCGGATACACGGATGCCCCCATGGCCGGCATTGACTGGTGGTTCGCGCTCGAGTCACGCTACTCGGGCCTGATTCCTCAGATCAATGTGCTCATGGGTCCCTGCATTGCCGGACAGGCATATTGCCCGGTCTTGTGCGATTTCCTGCTCATGAGCAGAGAAACGGCCCATTTGTGGCTTGGTGGGCCGAGAATGACGCAGGCGGCAACGTCGGAACATATCGGCGACAATGTCGGGGGTGCGGATTATCATATGGAATACAGTGGAACATGCGACGTTGTGGGTGCTGATGACCGGGAAACGCTGCAAAGGACCAAAGCGCTTTTAAGTTACCTGCCTTCCAATTTCAGGGAACGGCCGCCGGCTGTTCAACCCACGGACACGATACAGCGGGATGTCAGTCAACTGGCGAATATGGTTCCGGATGATTATGAACAGGGATACGATATGCACGAAGTGATTCGGCTCCTGGTGGATGACGGCACCTATTTTGAAATAAAAGATAATTATGCCCGGCAGGTGATTACGTGCTTTTGCAGGTTTAACGGCAACGTGGCGGGGCTGGTGGCCAATAATCCGATGGAGGCCGGCAGTATGCTGGAAATCGATGCGTGCGACAAATATTACCGATTTCTTCAGGTGCTGGATGCCTATAACATACCGCTGGTTACGCTGACTGATACGCCGCCGCTCGTGCCGGGTGAAGACCAGGAATCAAAAGGGCTTCTAAGACATGCCGGAAGATTATTGGATACGTATGTTACCGCCACCATACCTAAAATCAGCATTATTGTGCGGGAGGCTTACGGCGATGCCGGTAGCATGGTGATGGGCGGCGTCAAGGGCACTGGGGGGGATTTAACCTATGCCTGGCCCATGGCAAGATTCGCCGTCGAGGCGTCGAAACTGGACTATCGCGTTGTTTATGGCAAAGGGGTGGAGGCGGATGCATATGAAGGCTACCTGAATCGTTCACGAGAGAAGGTGGCGGTATTTGAAGCGGCCCGAAGCTGGTCGGCCCAGATTGTTGATGAGATTATCGAACCCAAAGATACGCGAAAGAAAATTATCGAGGCGCTGGAAATCACGAAGCAAAAGCATGTGAGATTGCCGAAGCGGGCGAAAATGCATGCAACGGGGCCGACATAAATTTTCATGCTCAAACAGCTACTGTATAGCAAAAATTCCATATATTGAAATTTCATAGCTATCCATATGTATGAGGCATGAAAATTTATCAAAAAAGATAAAAGGGTAGTTTAGATTTCATCTATCAAAAGAAATATCATGTATACATCCTGGGTCCATGGATCTCTTTCTCCCATATCTCGGGAGAAGATATAATAACTTCAACAAAGGATGAAAAAAATGACTGAAGCAAAGAAACGCGTGGAAGTGAAAGCACCCATGTCGGGTATTTTCTATAGAAGACCTTCACCGGATGACCCTGCTTATGTGGAGGTCGGCGATTCAGTGAAAAAAAAGCAGGTCCTGGCGCTTCTGGAAACCATGAAAGTGTTTCAGAAGGTGAAGTCGCCGGTGACGGGTAAGATTGTTGAGGTCGTGGCTGAAAACGAGACGCCCTTAAAAGATGAGGATGTGATGTTTATCATCGAGGTGGGATAATGTTTTCAAAAGTGCTTGTTGCCAACCGGGGAGAAATAGCCCTCCGCATTATCCGTGCCTGCAAGGAAATGGGGATACGGACGGTGGCTGTTTTCTCAGAAGCGGATGCGTATTCCCTGCATCTCAATCTGGCGGACGAACAGGTATGCATCGGGTCTCCCATCAGTTCCAAAAGCTATTTAAACATCGAACGGTTGATTCAAGCAGCCATGGAGACGCGTGCGGATGCCGTACACCCCGGTTACGGATACCTTGCTGAAAATGAATCCTTTGCATGGGAATGTGAAAAAGCCGGTATGACGTTTATCGGTCCTTCACCGCAGAACCTGAAACTGGCAGGCGATAAAATCGCTGCCAAAAAGGTGATGAAGTCTGCCGGTATACCGGTGATTCCCAGCAGTGATGAAGGTGTTGCCGATGTCAACGAAGCCAGTCGCCTCTGTGATGCCATGGGATATCCGGTGATGGTCAAGGCCGCCGCCGGCGGCGGCGGCCGGGGGATTAAGGTGTGTGCAACCAGGCAAGACCTTCTGGAAGAGTTTCCGGTCGCCAGGATGGAGGCACGAACGGCGTTTGGAAACGACGAAGTCTACATTGAAAAATGCATTGAGAGACCCCGCCACATCGAGTTTCAGATTCTGGCCGACCATTGCGGCAACACCATCCATCTCGGGGAACGGGAGTGCAGCATTCAGCGCCGATACCAGAAGCTGATTGAAGAATCGCCTTCTCCATCTTTAAACCCGCAGCAAAGAAAGGCGATGGGGGCGGCAGCGATCGATGCCGCTTTGGCGGTGGGCTATGTGAATGCCGGCACCGTTGAGTTCCTGGTGGATACTGATGGTCATTTCTATTTTATGGAGATCAATTCCCGTATCCAGGTGGAGCATCCGGTCACGGAATTGACCACCGGCATCGATTTGGTCAAAGAGCAGATTCGAATAGCTGCAGGAGAAAAACTGGGATATGCGTTACAGGATGTCCAAAGGAGGGGATGGGCCATCGAATGCCGAATCAATGCAGAGGACCCTGAGAATAATTTTTCCCCATCTCCCGGAAAGATTGAGACATATAACGCACCCGGAGGCTTCGGCGTGAGGCTCGATTCACACTTGTACCAGGGGTATGAGCTGCCGATTTTCTATGATTCCCTGATTGCGAAATTGATTTCCTATGATCTTACAAGAGACGGTGCCATCCGGGTAATGAAGCGGGCGCTCCAGGAGTACCGGATAGGACCGATCAAGACGACCATACCATTTTACCTGCAGATCATGGATGATCCGGAATTTATCAACGGTACGTTTGATACGGGGTATGTCAAAAAATTCCTGCCGGATGAGGAAGATGACGAGGAGGATGATGAGGATTGATGAATTCGTGAAAACGTGAATTCATCAAGTGTTTTGTGTTTTGTTTGAAATATATGCCTATACAATAAGTGGTTAGACCTCCAAACACTAAACACCCTTGTATTAATAGATGACCACCATTTGATAATGTAAAAATATAATGGAGATGACACGATGAATTACCAAACCATAACATTTGAAGAGCCGGAAGCCGGTATGGGACTGCTGACACTCAACCGGCCCGAGCGATTGAATGCCATCAATTTTGAAATGCTGGATGATTTATATCATCTTTTCAACGAACTCGATGGCAGAGAAGAGATCCGGGTTCTGATTATCACGGGTGCGGGACGGGGCTTTTGCTCCGGAGCGGATCTCAAGGATAAACGACTTTTGGATGCGGAAGTCTTGAAATTATTTTCTTCCGCAGCGCTGCATCTGGAGAAAGTCCAGAAGCGGTATGCCGGCATCATCATTAAGATGCGCCGACTGTCTCAGCCGATTATTTCGGCCGTCAATGGTCCGGCAGCCGGAGGCGGTATGTGTATGGCCCTGGCATCGGATATTATCATCGCAAGCTCGGCCGCCAAATTTGTCGCTTCGTTCATCAATATCGGATTGTCGGGCGGTGAATTCGGAACTACGTATTTTCTGCCGAAAATGATTGGGGTTGCCCGGGCATCGGAGATTTTAATGACCGGTCGGACCGTTGAGGCGCATGAGGCCGAAAAAATCGGGCTTGTCAGCTGCCTTGTTGATGAGAACCGGCTCATGGAAAAAGCCAAGGAAACGGCGAGAACCATGCTGGGCAAGTCACCGTTCGGGCTTCGCATGACCCGGGAAGCGATCCACCGCAACTTGAACGCACCGTCGGTTGAGGCGGCGATTGAGTTCGAAAACCGGAATCAAAGCATCGGCTGCTGTGACCCGGAGTTTTTTAATGCCGTAATGGCGTTCATGAAATAGGGCAGGGTTACGGGTTACGGGTTACGAGATACGGGTTACGTGTTGCGAGTTACGGGATACGGGTTACGGGCCAACGCGCACATAATCTGCAACTGGTTCTTGGCCGAATAGAAGAACCACTTTTTTAAAAATTAGAAACAGGAGAGGATGGAAATATGTTTAAAACAAGAATTACGGAAATGCTGGGTATCGAATATCCCATTCTCTGCGGCGGAATGCAGTGGATCAGCTACGGGGAATTTGTTGCGGCAATCTCCAATGCCGGGAGTCTCGGTTTTATTACTGCGGAGACACTGGGGACGCCGGAAGCGCTGCGTGAGGAGATACGAAAAACCAAAACACTCACGGACAAACCTTTTGGCGTGAATATTTCCATGGTGCCCGAGTTTGGTGTTCCTGAAAGAGCCATGCGTTTTTGCGATGTGGTTTGCGAAGAGGGCGTCGCCGTGGTCGAGACGGCGGGGCGCAGCCCGAAAGAGCTGATGCCGAGCCTGAAAGAAGCCGGTATTAAAGTGATTCATAAGCTGACATCGGTTCGCCATGCACTTTCCGCGCAAAAGCTGGGTGTTGATGCGGTTACCCTGGTGGGCTATGGTTCAGGCGGTCATGTGGGAATGGATGAAGTGGCGTCTTTTATCCTGGTCCCCATGGCGGTTTCCCAATTGGATATTCCGGTCATTGCCGGCGGCGGGATATGCGACGGTAAAGGATTTTTAGGGGCGCTGGCCATGGGTGCAGAAGCGGTTCTTATGGGAACGGCCTTTTTTGCAACCAAAGAATGTCCGGTTCATGAGGAGATCAAAGAACGCCTGGTTCGAACAAAGGAGACTGAAACCTGCCTTCTGTTGAAGTCATTGAATAATCCTGTTCGATGCGTTAAAAACAAACTGGCGGATGAATGCCTGGCGCTGGAAGCACAGCATGCCACCTTTGAAGAAATTATTACAACGGTTGCCGGCGGCAAAGGCAAGCTGGCCTATGATTCGGGGGATTCCGATGTCAGCCCGATTGCCTGCGGACAGGTGGTGGGTGCCATCGATAGGATCAAATCCGTCAAAGAAGTGATAGGGGATATCCTCACCGAGGCCGATGAATTGCTGACAAGATTAAACAGGATGAAGGGATAGGTATTCATGCAAGAAAAAATATGGCACAAGTCCTATGCGAGCGGCGTCAAGAAGCATCTGTCGTATGAGAAAATAACCATATCGGAAGCATTGTTCCGTTCTGCGCATAATTATCCGGAAAAAACTGCGCTCAACTATATGGGAAAACGGATTAGCTATCAAGAGCTGAACAATCTGGTAAACCGTTTTTCCAAAGCCCTGATAGACCTGGGAATTAAGGAAGGGGATAAAGTGGGTGTCAGCCTTCCCAATATTCCCCAGGCATTTATTGCCAATTTGGCGATATTTCGAATCGGGGCGGTGACGGTACAGAACAATCCCCTTTACACCGAAAGGGAACTGGCCTATCAGTTGAATGATTCGGATTCCAGGATCATCATTACCTTGACCTTGCTGGTTCCGAGAATGGAGAAGATCAAACCCCAGACGAAGCTGGAAAAAATCATCGGGTGTCATATCCATGCCTATCTTCCATTTCCCAAAAAACAGCTTTTCCCTTTTGTCAAAAAAGGCATGGTTCGGAAGATCGTTCCCACGGAGGATGTGCTGGTGTTTTCAGACCTCATCAACAAATACGCGCCTGATCCTGTTGAGGATAAAAGCAGGTGGGATTCGATGGGTGCCATCCTTTACACCGGCGGAACCACCGGTGTCAGCAAAGGGGTCATGCAAAGCCATGCCCATCTGAGTTCGAATGTCCAGCAGTTTGTATCCTGGTTTCCGGATTTAAAACCGGGAGAAGAGCGTCTGGTGGGAAATTTCCCGGTATTTCACACGGCCGGTTTTGCGGCGATTCAGAATATGATTATCTGGCAGGCGTGGGAAAATATTTTGGTCCCCCGCCCGGAGCCTCAAATCAATATGGAAATCATTAAGAAATACAAACCGACATTTCTGCCGGGCGTCCCTACCATTTTTGTGGGCCTATTGGCTGAACCGGCGTTTCGAAAGATGGATCTTTCGTCCATAAAAGGATTTTTTTCAGGTGCGGCCCCGCTTGCGGCGGATACCATCAGGGACCTCAAAGCGTTGACCGGCGCCATGATGTGCGAGGTTTACGGCTCCACAGAAGCAGGACCTTTTGTGACGGTGACACCCTGGGGCGGCAAGGTCAAACCGGGGACGGTGGGAATTCCGGTACCCGATACCGATATCAAGATCGTGGATATTAAAACCGGTGAAAAGGAACTCCCCGTTGGTGAGCAGGGCGAGATTGTCATAAAAGGTCCACAGATTATGATGGGGTACTATAAGAAAGAAAAAGAAACCACAGAAGTATTGAAAGACGGTTGGTTCTATTCCGGAGATATCGGGTGCTTTGACGAGGACGGCTATTTGTGCATTACCGACAGAAAAAAGGACATGATCATTGCAGGCGGATATAACATTTACCCGGTGGAACTAGACAATGTCCTGTTTGAGCATCCAAAGATTTTGGAAGCATGTACCATCGGCGTTACCGATGCCTACCGGGGGGAGACCGTTAAAGCTTTTGTCGTTGTGAAGCAGGGCGAAACCCTGTCTGAGCAAGAGGTTATCGATTTTTGTAAAGAACGGCTGGCACCCTATAAAGTACCTAAGATGATAGCGTTTATGGATGAATTGCCCAAGACCGCTGTGGGCAAAATACTGCGAAGAAAGCTGAAAGATATGGAAGAAGAAAAAAATCGGTCTTGACCCCTATTGTTTGATTCGCTATAATAATTATCAAAATAAAAAAAACAATGGGAAACAGATCATGAAAAAGGATGTCCAGATCCTCCGGGTTGGCACATGGATGATTTTCTGGTGTCTTTTTGCATTGTGGCTTGGTGCGACTGCCATAGCGGAACCCGTGTCTTCCGGCACCGACAAAGCAACGGTTCAGGTATACGGTCAGGTCGACCGCGCTATATTATATGCAGATGACGGAAATACAGGTGCCTTGTACCAGGTGGACAATGATAACAGTTCCACGCGTGTCGGCCTTAACGGGAAAGCCAAAGGAGAGGGGCTGACGGTCGGCTCGAAATTTGAGGTGGAACTGCAGTCCAATGCCAGCAATGAGGTTAGCCAGGAGGAGCCGAATACAGACGATGGGGATACCCATTTTGGTATCCGTTATGCGGATCTGTTTTTTCAATTTGATAAGATCGGCACAATATCGCTCGGCCAGGGGGATACGGCCAGTAACGGTGCATCGGAAGTCGATCTTTCCGGAACAGGCATCATCGGATACTCCGGGACCAGCGATTTGGCAGGCGGTATATTCTTTTACAACAATGATGTTGACGCGATTTCTGATACGAAGGTTGGGGACGTGATCAGCAACCTGGATGGAAATAGCCGTAAAGACCGACTCCGTTATGACTCACCTACGGTTTCCGGCCTGGGGGTTGCCGTGTCCACGTTTTCTGATCAAAATACCGATTCGGAAGGCAAATCCGCCTATGACGCGGCGATACGGTACAGCGGCAAGGCCGGTGATGTCGCCATTGCCGCCGCCATTGCCTATTCAACCTATCCATCCGACCAAAAAGCTGGCAAGGAGCGGCTGGTCAACGGATCTGCCTCTGTTGCTTTCAGTGGATTCAGTATTACGTTGGCGGCCGGCAACGAAAACCTGGATGACGACACGAATGACTCCAAGAATTTTTATTACGGCAAAGTCGGCTATGCCATGGAGTTCTGGAATATAGGACAAACCGCGCTGGCGATCGATTATGGTCAGTACAACGATATCGAGACCAAAGAAGATGAAGCCAAAACTGTGGGACTCATGTTTGTGCAGAAACTCGAGGATTGGTCCACGGAAATATACGCAGGGTTCCGGAAGCATAATCTGGATCGCGAAGGTGCGGACTATGATGCCGTGAGCGCAATGATGATCGGGGCACGAATTAAATTTTAATCCGCCAATTTAAAAAAATGAGACCCTCAATAGCACTGGGCTTGGGTGCCATCGTTTTTTGGGCGAGTATCGCCGGGTGTGCTGCTGTAGAACCGTACCCATATCATGATGAGCGGGAAAGCATGCAGGGCTCCGGGTTTTTTTCGGGCGAAGAAGGACAACTTACAATTTACCGACTGCCGGAAAAAGAAGGACAAATAAAACCTGAACAAAGCAATGTTCGGTGATCCGTTGTTTACCAAACCGCATGATTTTTCCCCTGGAAAGATACCCTACGGGGTGGTATTGTATGACTAATAGTTATATTTCCCCGTATACGTCTCCGGTGTCAGCGCTTTCAATTCATCTTTGGTCTCTTCTGAAATATCCAGCCCATCGATAAATTCGGCAAGGGTTTCCCGGGTAATCTTAGCATGGGTGCGCGTCAGCGCTTTCAACGCTTCATACGGCCTGGGATACCCTTCGCGCCGCAAGATGGTTTGGATCCCTTCGGTAACGACGGCCCAATTGCTGTCCAGATCCCGGCGGATGATATCCTTGTTTATGATAAGCTTGCTCATTCCGCGCATCAGGCTTGTTAATCCGATCAACATGTGTCCTGCCGGGACACCGATATTTCGTGTGACAGTGGAATCGGTTAAATCCCGCTGAAGGCGTGATATGGGGAGTTTGGCCGATAAATGTTCGAAAATTGCATTGGCCACGCCGAAATTTCCTTCGGCGTTTTCAAAGTCAATGGGATTCACCTTGTGGGGCATGGTGGATGACCCTACTTCATGGGCGGCAATTTTTTGCTTGAAGTAATTGAGCGAGATATAGGTCCACATATCCCGGCTGAAATCGATGAGTATCGTGTTGATCCGTTTGAGGTTGTCTAGTATGGCGGCCAAATGGTCGTAATGATCGATCTGTGTTGTTACGGCAGACCGTTTCAATCCCAGTTGCCGGGATACGAATGTATCGGCGAAGGCAATCCAGTCGATATCCGGGTATGCTGAATAGTGGGCGTTGAAATTACCGGTGGCACCGCCGAACTTTCCGGCAAAAGGGATATGTTGAAGCAGGGTCAGTTGCCCGGACAGCCGATCGGCAAATACATAGATTTCTTTTCCCATGCTGGTGGGGGATGCGGGTTGACCATGGGTGCGGGCCAGCATGACCACATGCTTCCATTCTTGGGCCATGCCTTTCAGTTTAGCAAGGATCTGCCCGATGGCGGGTTTCAAAATCTGCTGCCAGGCGTCTTTCAAACTTAAGGGAATGGCTGTATTGTTTATATCCTGCGAGGTTAAGCCAAAATGAATAAACTCCTGAAAGGCATCGATTCCGATTTCAGCGAATTTTTCTTTTAGAAAATATTCCACCGACTTGACATCATGGTTGGTAATGCCTTCGATGGCTTTGACCCCTTGGGCATCTTCATGGGAGAAGGTCTTATATAATGTGCGCAGATCACCATATTTGTTTGCTGGAAACGTTTTCATTTGCGGCAGGGGGATTTCGCATAAGGCGATGAAGTATTCGACCTCCACCAGCAATCGATAACGGATGAGGGCTTTTTCAGAAAAGAAATCCGCCAGCGGTTCGGTAATTTTGCGATAGCGGCCGTCAATCGGAGAAATCGCCGTCAATGGGCTTAATGGCATGAGATACTCCTATCGGGATGCCAGGGGTGCTCCCGATTGTTTTTCAAATGGTTTCTAGACAACTTTTGTTTGGGTGATAGTTCCGAAAAACTATATGAAACACAGTGATATTTGTCAATGTCCAACCGATAAGTACATGTATTCATATAAACTATAACGTAATCAGTGATGTGTAATGCGTATCTATTTCCTGAGCTTCCCCCTGAAAAAGGAGAAGAAGACACCTACCACGCAGAGGCCGGCGGAGATTGTAAAACAGACCTTTACTCCGTGTAAAAAGAGGTCATAATTGGCGGGTGTTATTTCTTCACGTCCGATAAAGATTGAAAAAGTGACCATGGCTATGGCCATGCTGGTCATTTGACCCAGCAGACGCATGGTGGCCACCGAGCCGGATGCAATGCCGAAAAACCGTTTTTCAACGGATCCCATTATGGCGCTCATGTTGGGAGATGAAAACATGGCAAAGCCGAAACCGAGCATCACCAGTATACCGATAATATAAAAAATATTTGTATCGTTGTTGATGAAAAGAAAAAGAAACAAACCCAAAGCGGTAACCGTCATCCCCGTGGATGCAATTTTCCGGGGTTCAATTCGATCGGACAAACGGCCGGCCAACGGTGAAAATACCGCCATCACTATCGGCTGGGCAACAAGAACCGTTCCGGCAATCTGAGGGGGCATGCCTTTAATATACTGCAAATAGAGGCTCAACAAAAATGCAACAGCGAACGTTGCAGAATAATTGATCAGCGCTGCCAGGCTGGAAAAGGTGAATAACTTGTTTTCACTGAACAATCTGACTTCAAACACAGGAAATTGGATCCGAAGCTCCTGCCATATAAAAATCCCCAGACAAAGCATACCTGCAATAATCAGATAGGCCGCTTTGATGTCCGGCAGAATCGAGGCGCCATATACCAGTGACAGAATGGAAATTCCATATAAAACACTGCCGACGACATCGAGTTTTTCACCCCGGGCATCCGCCCATTCCCCCTTTAGATATTTCAATGTGATATAAAGCGATGCAATACCGAAGGGCGCTACAAGAAAAAACAGACTGCGCCATCCAATATGCTGGGTGAGAATTCCGCCGGCAAAAGGTCCTACGGACAGGCCGATATAGACTGCGGAAACATAAATTCCGATCGCGCGACCTCTTTTTTGTGGTGGAAAGATAGAGGTTAATATGGCCATGCCCGTGGTTGTAAACATGGCGGAAGCCGACCCCTGAATCACACGAAAAAAAATCAGCATGCCCACAGACCCTGAAAAACCTGCAAAAACAGAAGATGCGGTAAACAGGACGAGCCCCCATGCAAAAATGCGTTTGCGCCCGTGGATATCGGCTATTTTGCCAACCGGTACCAGCATGACGGCGCTTGCCAATAAAAGCGACGTGGCAATCCAGCTGAGCTGAATGGCATCCGCATTAAATTCTTTCTGGATGGCCGGCAACGCCACATTCACCGATGATATGATAAACGGTCCCATAAAAGAGGTCAGCGTTGCTACGAACAATGCGGCTTTTTCCTGTGCCTGATTTTCAGACAAATGCTTTCTCCTTGAATCGATATAATAACTAAATTGGGCTCACTTTAGTTAAAAAATCATGGCAGAGACCCATATCACATTTTATGTTATTGGACAAATCCCTTGCACATCTTCTGGTAATGTGCTTTAATGATCCAGGTGTCAAGCCGATTATGTGTTGCTGTAATAGCACATGGTGTTATTGTCTTGTTTCAGGGAATGGCTAAAAACATTTCCCTCGTGCTACCTGTTTTGGCCGGGTTTGGGCTGGATGTGTTTTCTAAGGCTCAAATCCATACGTGGCCCCCTCCATCCTGCAGGCAATGGCGTCTTGCATCATGCGGTGAGAATAAAGGATTATATCCTCGGGAAATTTATCTCCGTTGACGTTTCGGTAAAGGGATGGGTAATAATTTTGTATAGAAAGTTTGAAGACCCATGAAAAAAATGAAACGGCTGCAAAAAATGTTGGGCATCGGTGCGGTGGTATTTGTCGTTGTTTATTTAGGAGCTGTCGTTATCACCGTACAATCCAGCATTGACAGCAAAGAAGGACCGGCAATCATTGAGGGAGCGCGAACGATTGAAAAAGAAAGGCACTTGTTGTTACCTGAACTTTTGTTGCCCATGGGGATTCTCCTGGTGCTTGCGGCAAGCTATTTGATCGTTAAACGCCGAAATGAAAAGATATATGACAACCTTGATAATGATATTGATGAAACGACACCCAGTTCCCGACCCTAAACGGGCGGTTAATACGATTGGCGCTGAAGCGTCACTTCATGTTTGTTTTAGACTCAATTTTCATAAAATATTCGAGCCAAACAGACAGCGGATATGAATATAGACAAGGAGGAACAGAATGATACAGAAATACCTTATCCAACGGAATCATACGTCCGGAGATTTTACCATAGAAGAACGGGCGGTCATCGATCCGATACCAAGAGGCAGTACAATCAATCAGCTCAACGACAATAATTATTCATTGATTTACATGAAGACATACAGCAGCAATAAAATAGAAAATGCTGTTAAAAAAGGTAGATATGACTTGAAGGACGCCATCCGGAATTCATTCTTCTTTCCGGTTGAAGCGCACTGCGACGCCATCGGGGATTCGATTATTCATATTCTGAAAAGTGGCGAAGCAACGGCCGAGCTTTTCTTTAACTCCTGTGAAGCGCCTGAGGCTGACGGCGCTGCGTGACAGCCGGAATGTGAATGTGATCATCATTATGCCAGGAGTCGCCGCCCATGTTCCCGGATTTTGAAATATCTAAGGCCTATCGTGACACGTATCCGGATGTCGGCTTCGGCCTTGCCTTGATCGCCGAATGCCGCGACGCATTAGATCCGGCAGAATTTATTGCGTTCAAACGGAAACGGTTGCGCAAAATGCGAAAGCGGGAAACCCTTTCCCAGATTACGGAACGGATTGATACCTATGCCGCTTTTTTTCACAGCTTCGGGTATGAATGCCCGCTGGTCAAACACCTGAAAAGAACCGTCCACAGCGGATTTCCAAAATATTCACTTTTTGTGGACGCTCATTTTATGGCGGAGATGTGTGCCGGCATTCTGGTGGCCGTCACGGATTTAACCCGTTTTGAGGGAAAGCTGATGTTGGATACGGCAACGGAAGGGGAAGTTTGCGCCGGTATGGGCGGGCGTGAGTTTATTGTGAAAAAAGATGAAATTGTGCTTCGTGATGAGAAAGATATCGTGTGTGTGCTTTGTCAGGGTGCAGACGAAAAAACACGGGTATCGGAAAACACAGACCATGTTTTGTTCTACGCCTATGCGGTCCCGGGCATCGAACGCCGATATCTCGAGGAAGGGCTCACCATTGCCGCTGAAACCGTAAAGGAATTCGGCGGGGGTAAGATCGAGGGTATTGAGATTTATTAATATATAGAAACCTTTTTCAAAGGTTTCTACCGGACCGACATGATCCGCGAGAAACGCATCATGCTTGGAAAGTGAGGTATCATGCCTTTCACCTTCAACCGACCGGTTTTAATGGCGTCAAATATCTCTTTGCCGGTGTCGTCAAAGTAATATGGAAGCCCCCACTTAATGGTCTGGTTGGAAAGAGCCATAATGATCTCGGCGTCGGCTTCAACGAGAATCTGAACGCGATCCTGGATGCCGGGGTACAACGTGAGGACGCCCTTGTTGAAGCCCAGAGTCATGCGGATATCCGCATCATGGATAATGAGCCCGATCTGAATCCTGAGTTTGATAAAATCCAAAAGCTTCTTCGGCTTTTGATCCAGATTCTGCCCGATAAGGTCCTTCAGCATAACAGGCAGACCCAGCGCTTCAGCGCCTTCCGCCAATTCAATGGTATAGGGTTTGGTCATGATGAATAATTCAAATTTCTGACTGCGAATAAATGAACCCGTAAAGTTGAACTAATAAGCAGCTTGATATATCTTCAGCACCTCTTCCGGGTCGAATATCATTTTGGGATTGTAAATAATCGAACCGTCGCTGATACTCAACTCAGCACATTCTTTCAGTTTTGATTCATCCATATGGATTGCCTTCAGCTGCTTAGGAATTCCAATGGCGTGAATCAGATCCTTGACTTTTTCAATCGCTGCTTTTCCGGCATCCATGGGTTTCATCCCTTGAACATCAACACCTAAAGCCTTGGCGATGTCTGATGTTAATTCCGGGATTTCATCTAAATTGAATGCCATGACATATGGCAGCAGGATGCCGTTTGCCAGGCCATGCGGTATCCTGCATACCGCCCCTAATGAATGGGCCATGGCATGTACGAGCCCGACCATGGCGTTGGAAAAAGCCCATCCGGCCAGAAGGGCGGCAATTTGCATCTGACCCCTTGCGACAAGGTCTGATCCGTTGGTTACTGTAATTGGCAAGTATTTTGCAACCAATCGTATGGCATGCAGGGCTGCCGAGTCTGAGATGGGGTTTCGCTGCTGCGCGGTATAGCTTTCAACGGCATGAGTCAGGGCATCCATGCCGGTGGATGCGGTTAAGCCTGGCGGGAGCTTTTCCGTCATTTTAGGGTCTAAAATGGCAACTTTAGGGATGTTGAAATATTCGAAGTTAATTATTTTCTGTCCTTGCTCCCGATCCAGCAGCACGGATCCAGCGGTTACTTCAGACCCCGTCCCCGCGGTCGTTGGAATCACGATATGCGGTGTCTGGGGCCGTGTCAGCAGCTGCATGCCCTGATAGTCTCTCATGCCGCCGCCTTCTTTCATGACAATGCACATGCCCTTGGCGGTGTCGATAACACTGCCGCCACCCAGGCTGACGACAACATCCGCTCCTTTGGCAAGGGCCAGTTCAGCACCCCTGTCCACAACCTCCATACCGCTGTCTTGGGGAATGTCGGCATATACCCCGGCCAATAGAGTGCCCATGATATTTTTTGCCGTTTCCGCCAGTCCGGCAGCCTCAACCCCCGGATCGGTCACCAGAAGGGCTTTTTTCCCCAACGCATTGATTTCCATGGGGAGCTCATTGAGGGAGTTGATTCCAAAGATGACTTTGGTGGGTGAAAAGTAATTGAAGCTCAATTCAGCATCGTAAGCCATGGTGGTTACTCCTTTTACGAGTTACGGGTTGCGAGTTACGGATAAACGGGCCCACGGGCAAACGGCTTATGCGTCATCCGGAAATTTTGAATCAACTTCGGTCAAACAACGAATCGCTTCCTGGACGCCTTTGATATATTTGACCACGTACGGCAGGTTTCCTTTCAGCTTCAGCTTTCCCTGCATCATGGCTTTGATGGCATCCAGCTCCTTTTGGGCCACCTGCTTCCAGCGGACATAGTCACCATAGATAATGTACTTGGAATTTTCGGCGGTTTCTTTATCCACCATCCGGATGGAATTGACCACCCCGTCTTCAAAATCGAGATAAAGGTACTGATTTTCATGAATGTTGGCAGCCGGATCTTTATACATGACGCATCCGATGTCACCCTGCCAGCCCTTGTTGAAAACGGCAAAATCTTTGCTGTCGCTCACTTTCTGTTCCCATGCCGCACACCATTCATCGCTGAACACATCCAGTTTCGCCATTCGCTGGTACCTCCTTATTATCAGTTAAGCGTACTAAAAATAAAATCAATCACGAAAACACGAAATATGAAAAACACGAAATCCTTCTATTTCTTTTTCGTGTTTTCATCCTTTCGTGCTTTCGTGATAAAAAGGTCTTTCACTCGAACCCTGGAATCCTTAATTTATATCCTTCAGTTCGGGTATTAGAAACCCAAGTCCCAATTTCTCAAGAACCGTCGACTCAGGCCGCCCGTTCTCATCCAGGCCCCTGACCGCATCATATTCCTTTTTCAGGATTGTTTCATCCGGGACACTTCCTGCCGCACCGCCTTCCGTCAATGGTGTGAGAATACGTTTTGGGAGGCGATCGTCCGCGCGGGTGATACCCATCATGTTGTTGACGGCCCGTTTTAATACCCAGGTACGCTCACCGGTCTGCAGGAAGGACTGCATATCGAGATCGAATCCGGTAACGGCGTTCAGCCCTTTGATCAAGGGGGACATCCCCATAGCCCAGTGAACAAAGTGGCAGATGCAGGCGGCATTCACCACTTGACCGATGTTTTCGGATATGCACACCATTTTGCCCTTGCCTTGACTTTCAGTTGCCGGGTAGTCGTCTTCCAGACCGGCTTCCGGCCAGCAGACCATTCCCTGCTCCACTGCTTGAACCGAATGCTGGAGATGGCATGCACCCCGGTTGGCGTTCATATAGGCGAGCCCCAGGCCGTGAAATGCCCTGGGGTCATGCATGGGCAGCTCCAGCCGTTTAACCGTGACAAGAAAATCCATAGCCGGTTTTCCAATGGATTCGGCCAGGGACTGGCTTCCCTCAGCCGCACGGCTTCCAAATCCTTTACGGTAAGCAATTTTGTCGACAAGGCTAATAACGGAAGTGATGTTTCCCCAGGTTATATCCAGACCGTCCAGATCATCCCGGGTGAGAAGATTTTTCTCATACGCTTCCATGACAAAGGCGATGGTGGCGCCGCACGAAATGGTATCGATTCCCAGCCGGTTACACTGGTCGTTGATATGGGCTAAGGCATACAGGTCGCTATTCATGATCATGCTGCCGAAGCTCGCGCATGTTTCATACTCCGGCCCGGGAACTTTATCGAGTTGATATAAAGGTGTATCAACGGATACAATGGGTTTGCAGCCGATGGGGCATGCATAACAGGATTTTCTGCCTTGCAGAATTTTTTCGCTGATGGCCGGTCCGCCGATGGCATCCGCCAGATCATAATCCACACCCATGGACCAGTTTTTAATAGGTACATCACCCGTCATCATGCCCATGTCCATGGCGGCGGCTGTGCCGAGGGCATGAAAGGAATCTGAAACCATGGAATCCTTGATGGCAGTGAGGGCTTCTGTTTTTGCGGCATCAAACGCATTCGCATCGGCGATAGGGATACTGCCGGTTCCCCTGACAACAATGGCCTTGAGATGCTTGCTTCCCATGACGGCACCCATGCCGGTCCGGCCCAGGTAGTGTGCCTTGTCATTGCTCACGGCGGCGAATTTGACCTGGTTTTCGCCGGCCGGTCCGATGGCCAGCACCTTTACCTTACGGTTGCCTGAATGCATATCTTTGAGGTGATCAATGGTCTGGTAGGTATCCAGTCCCCACAGGTTATTCGCGTTTTCAATTGAGACGGTTGCATTGTCGATAAAAATAAAGACCGGCCCGTCAGCCCGCCCGTTTATGACGATTCCATCGAAACCCGCTTTTTTCAGCTCAGCACCAAAGGTGCCGCCGGAGGCGGATTCACCCCAGATATGGGTCAAGGGCGACCGTGCGCACATGACGAACCGGGAGGTACCGGGGAAGGATGTACCGGTCATGGGACCTGTCATGATGTACAAAGGGCTGTCCGGCGCAAGGGGTTCGATAAACGTGCCGCCGGATTCCAGGAAAAGTCGTGCGGCAAGGGAACTGCCGCCGATGTATTTTTGAAACCGATGCGCTGGTATGTGGTTTACCTCGATGTGTTTGTGGCCCAGGTCGATTTCCAGCAGACGATTGAAATATCCGGACATATATTCCTCCTGACAGGTGGTGCTGCAAGGTCCTATTATGCGCATGGTGCTTAATTATCAATTATTCATTAATCAAAACTCCGAAACCGGTTCAATCTTCCATTCAGGGTAAATTTGATCGTGACACGGGGGCATGGAGTTGTAAACCCATTCAATGTTTGTAACTCCCATCTGAATGCCCCTGTAAGACCTAAATCCGGTGAAGATACCTCTTACCAGAACGCTCTGCATTTTCAGATTGAGCCCGAATATTGCGATGGTTGTATCGACGGGGATGGCCCGCAGTTCATCCTGAAAGGGCAGGGTGGAAAAAACCAGCCGCCGGCTGTCGGATGCCTGGCACTGGATGACGGGGATGATGGCCGGGATGCCGTCGCCGCTGATATAGGATAGGAATTTGAGCGTATCCATCCCATTGAAAAGATCTTCTGCAAAAGGTTTGAGAATCCGTTTCTTAACACCGGTTGCCGCTGCGCTTTTGGCAAACCGGGTCAAGACGGCTGCGGGTACGATTTTTCCCATGGGGAGTTTTTCTTCACCGAAGGTTTCAATAAGATCCAGATAATGCACCGTGTTGATGCCGAAATAGGCATTATAGCGAAACATCGGCATATCGTTGTAGATTTCAAACTCTGGACCGTCATGCATTTTATGGGTCCAGCGTGCTTTGCCCCGCCACATGCGTTTGTCCAAGGTCATGATTAAAAACCCGATTTCAGGTTTTTGTTGCATGTACCATTTGCTGCGGCCCATGCAGAATTGGCCGAGGGTGATTTGTTTCGGACCTGATGCCATCATGCTGGTAATCAGGGTTATATGAACCTGTCCTTCCGGGTTGATACAGGCGACCAGACCGATTTTTTCAGCAGGTTCAAAGGCGTTGATTTCATTTTCTGTAAAGGTGTTTCGTGTTTTCATATCGGTCTCATGGGGTCACCAGGCGAAGTCCGGTTGCTTGTCGCGGGTGACCGGTCGTGTCTTTCTCTATTTTTGTGGAGCCGCTCCAGAAAACGATGTCCGGATTGACGGCCGAAATTTTTGCTATATGGGCAAGTTTCTCAATATGCGTTTTCTCCAGAAGCTCCGTGTTTTTGAACGGCCAAGCAATACCCAGTCTGGCATACTTGTCCCTGCAAAGATGATTAAAGGTACAGAGTTCCCAGCGATCCACCCGGTGGTCCAGATGATCGGCAATCCATCTTCCGATGGCGCTTATGTTTTCGGCTGTGTCTGTTGCGCCGGGAATGACGGGGGTCCTGATCCACAGGCTCCCTGGAAAATCGTGCTTATCCATGAGCCGGGAGATATGGACGAGGTTGTCGAGAATTTTTTGATTGCCGCTGCCGGTAAGATGTTGATGCTGTTTTGAATCGATTGCTTTTAAATCAAAGAGAACCAGGTCCGTATACGCTAAAATCATATCCAGGTGCTGCCGACTGCACAACCCGCAGGTGTCCAGCGCGGTTGCGATGCTTTCGGCCTTTAAACGTTCCAGAAAGACGGTCGTAAAACGTGCCTGCAGGGTTGGTTCACCGCCTGATACCGTGACGCCGCCGCCCGATTTTTGAAAATAGACGCGGTCTTTGACCACCTCATGGATCAGGTCGTTGAGCTGCCATGTTTTTCCCAGTATTTCCATGGCTGTTGATGGGCATTCCTCCGCACAGATACCGCATCTGTTGCACCGGGTTCTATCAATACGGATGCCGTCCCGTGTTAGAGACAAGGCGTCATTGGGACAGGATTCAATACATGTGCGACACCCGATGCAACGGGAACCGACCCACTGAATTTCAGGATGTGAATGGATGCTTTCGGGATTGTGGCACCAGGCACAGTTCAGGCTGCATCCTTTGAAAAATACGGTTGTTCTGAGACCGGGGCCGTCTTCTGTGGACATCCGCTGGATTTCCAGAATCAGCCCTGATGTCGCTTTGTCGTTTTGTGTATCGTTATCCGCCCTTAAAACTTGCAATGACTCACCCGCTCGATCACTTCATTCTGAAGTTCTTTGCCGATGGATGTAAAATAGGCATTGTAGCCCGTGATCCGGACGAGCAGGTGCCGGTAATCCATGGGATTTTTTTGCGCGTCTTTGAGCATCTCCGGATCGAGAATATTGGTCTGGAGTGCCGTGCCGCCATTTTCGATATAGCCGCGTAAAAAAGCTTTGAACTTTTCTTTGTGTTCCGGGTCCTGGATGATGGATGGATTGAAGGTCATGGTGTGGCTGGCCCCGTTCGGCAGGCAGTTCAAAAAGTCTTCCCAGTCTCCGTTTCCGTCTGCCGCTTTTCCGCCCAGAACCTTGCCCACGGAATTGGCATTGGATGTCGGTCCGTTGATGTCTGCGCCATTGGAAGGGCAGATGGCATTGGAAAGAAACTGGCCTTTGACCCTGCCGTCGGCACTGGCCGCCATGATGTACCCATCGCCGGCCCAGTAGTTCCAGCTCAGCATACCGGGTCGGAATATGCGGTGGGTGGATGCTGTTTTATGCCGCCACGTTTCTTCACACCAGAGATCCATTACCTGTTTGGCCATGGCATCTGCTTCGTCGTCATCCCGTCCGTATTTGGGCGCCTTGTTTTTCGCTATGGCCTGCAGTTTTTCATAGCCTTTCCAGTTGGCTTTCAGCGCGGTGATCAATTCCGCCATACTGCAGATCTTTTTATCAAAGACCAGAGACTTGATGGCCAGCAATGCATCCACCGTTGTGGCATAGGTCACTGCCTCCATGGTGGTAAAGTTGATTTCAGCCCCGCCCTGGGCAACATCCAGGCCTTTTTCCGCACAGCCTTTTACCAGGCACGAAAGATAGGGGGTGGGTAGGAATTCCGCCCGAACCGCCTCTGAAGCTTCATAGACGTCAACACATTTTTGAATGATATAGGCGGTCTGTTTTTCATAGGCATGCCAGAATTCATCAAAGGTTTTAAATCGATTCGCAGTACCGGTTCTCGGGCCGTCCTGTTTTATTTTTTCAGGTTTTCCCTTCATGGGGTCGACAAAGGGCGTCAGGTCTTTTCCGCCGGTCAGTGCCAGTTCCACTGCTTTTAAAAGATTGATGTTGTTGTCTACGGTGCCGGACCGGTCATTGCCCACCATGGTGTTTTCAAGGCAGCCCACCGGTGCATAGTCATGAACATTTTTCTCATGGATCAGGTGGGGGATGCCTGCTTTTCGGGCTTCCAGGATCATGCCGGCCATGGATCGTTCGTCAAAATTGATAAGAAAGGGGGCGCCCTGGCTGGATGAAATCATGTCGACCATCTTGTCCAGGAGTTTGTCCGGAGAGTTTCGGTGGAGCCGTACATTCGGTTTGGGTTCCAGGATCGGGGTCATTTCATCGATGACTTCAAGAAACATGTACGTCAGGTCATTGGTCAGATCTTTTCCGCCGGGTCCCATTCCCGAAAGGGTCAGGAGTTGTCCAAACCCTGCGGTAATGCCCTGGTTGCCGTTTCGAATCATGGCGTCATAGGCTGTGTTGCAGTGTATCCAGAAACACTTCAGGATTTCCTTGGCAAATTCACGGTTCATGCCCTGTGCTTTTGAATATTCCCAATAGGGCAGCAAGTATTGGTCGATACGGCCGAAAGAAACGCCGGGTCCCGGGTAATTTTCATCGCTCATGATGAGCATGTGTGTCAGCCATAGGAATTGCACTGCTTCCCAGAAGGTTCTGGCAGGCTTCCAGGGCACATGCTTTAAATTTTCAGCCATCTGAAAGAGCTCATTTTTCCGGTCTGCATCGTTTTCTTCGTCTGCCATGTTTTTGCAGCGTTCCGCGTACTTTTCAGCCAGTTCCCCGGGCATGACGGCGGCCGTCATCATGGCCCTGAGCTGAGATCCTTGCGGGCCCTGCTTTTTATCAGGAGGCATCCGGTTGTATAAGCCTTCGATTTCAGCATGAATCCCTTGCCAGCCGATTTTCAGTGCCCGTTCGTAGCCCGGAACCAGATGACCGCTGGTGGCGCCGGCGTTGCCGTAGCCATGATCATGAAACCGCTTCATTTTTTTACGGGCGCCGTTTTTGCCGACCACTTTCCGGTCGTATAAATTACGTTCCTTTTGTGTAAAACAGGTGGATGTGATTACATTGAATCGAGCGCCGGCCAACAAGTCGCCGGGCAGAATTTCCTGAGGAACGTAATTTATCATGACTTCCTTGAGAAACCACGCTTTTCTTTCCGGCAGGCGCCATTTCCAGAAGTCTTGATGGAGGCCGACGCTTCGCGCCGCCTGATGAAAGCACCCGCTAAGCGCATCCATCAGCAGATAGACCTCCGGCACGATATAGTAGGTCATCTCCTGGTACAGCAGATCCCAGGGGGTCCCGGTTGTCCATGATGTAAACTCGTTGTTCCATTTGCGGCTGCAGCCTTTGAAATAATAGTCCCGCAGCCACGAAATACGGGGCGAGAGTTCTTTGGGTTCCTTGATGGGATAGTCTGTTTTTTGAGCCAAGCCGGTTTTCATTTCCAATACTCCATTACGTTGAAAGCATATAAAAGTTCATTAAGTTCAAATAATTAAGACGCAATCTTTTTTTAAGTGACAGCCACCATCTTTAAAAGAACGGGCTCCGAAAGCAAGCATCTATTTCCCGGCCAGGAGAAAAGCGGCGATAACGACCAAACCCACTGATGCAAAATGCAGGCCGTTCAATATGCCTTGATATTTGGTTTTCAGCCCCTGATTTGTTTCAGCTTGAATCAAGCGCTTAAACCTTCGGTAATCCTGGATCGGTCCACTCAACAGGTCGACATCATACCCTTTATTTTTTAAGATCATTTTAATTTGCTGAATCGAGTACAGGATGTAGATGATGGAAAAAAATATTCCGATGTTCAACCAGCTCATTTCAAATGGCTCCTATGGATAACGGTTAATACGTCCTCAATGAAACCTAAAGTGAGCGTTTCAAATTTTAAGAATATTGAACTGCAGCATCGCTGGCTAACCCCTCGGCGGCTCTACTGAACTCGCCGAAGTTTTGCTGCGAGAAATTTTCAATTTAGAAATATTTTCAGAGAATATCCTTTAGATACCGTCTTTGTCAAAACTTTTCCTTGTTTCCCCGTTCTATAGGCATTGCCGGAAATTTTCATGCTCAGGCGCGCACAACGAAGCATGAAACAATAATTTGCATTGAAATGTCATAGCTATCCTCTAAATAGTAAACATGAAAATTTATATCCATTTAATGGTTGAAACGGATCGGCTTATCGACTATAGGGTGCTCCTTGCTCACTTTCACGCTCATTTTAGGTTTCAATCGCTTTGACATACCTGAATCTTGTATGAAAAGTTTTTGCTTGGCAAAAGAGTTTAGTTGCTATACACTATGAGCCATGAAAAACATTCAGGCAAATTCGATCAATGCCATTCACGAAAAATTTAATCGCATTGTCGCATTGGCAGTACAGGTCGACAAGGTGCCGAGAACGTTCGGTACGGGTGAATTATTGACCAGTTCGGAAATTCATCTCGTAGAGGTCATCGGCGATCAGCAGGAAACGTTCAGTGTAACGGATTTGTCGAAACATTTGGGCGTTACCAAGGGCGCGGTATCTCAAAATTTAAAAAAACTGGAAAATAAAGGGCTTACAACAAAAATAGATGATCCGGAAAATCTGTCGCGGTCCATTGCCAAGCTTACCACGAAGGGAAAAACAGCCTACTATGCCCACAAGCATTGGCACGAAAAAATAGATGGCGGATATATGGCGTATTATTCATATTTGGAGCAAGGCAAAATCGATTTTTTACTAGAATTCATGTCAAAGGTTGAAGAATTTTTAAGCAGAATCATCACTGCCGACGAATAAAAAATTTTTAAGATGAGCGTATAGAAACTAAACACCAAAGGAGGCATTAAAATGTCAGAAACCTTAACAATCGAGAAGGCCAAAGTACATGTGTGCCCGCACCAGATATCATTCATGCTGGATAACTGGTTCCGAAGGTTGATACAGCACCCGAAAAAGATTGCCGGAGAATATAT
>CAYTAQ010000003.1:0-62178 GCA_964435695.1 uncultured Desulfobacterales bacterium
AGGGTGAAAAGACCATCCGGCACGATTGGATAATCTTTGACTCCGTTGATGAGGCAATGGAATTTTTCAATGATAGTTGCGGAGAGTTCGTGGGATGTTATGCTTGAACAATATGGGGGTAATGATATGTTTGGAAAACTGGAAATCAGGATAGCTGCCGTTAGACTTATCTGAGGTCTGCAGTTATGAAATGGAGTGGAAAGAGACTGAAAATCCCCGTGTCGGCAGTTCGATTCTGTCACTCGGCACCTATAAAATCAAGGGTTTAGCCACATCGGTTAAGCCCTTTATTTTTGCCTATCTGGAAAATACCCCTCATATACCCCTCATTTGAAAGGACAATAAGGGACAATCTTTGCAAGCGGATTCAAAGCTATTATAAAAATAATCGCATAAGAGACCTGGCTGGATAAGGCCCTCTTGGGTTTATAAGCCCGATAGTTTTTTTGTGTTGTCTTTTAATAATTTTTAAAGATTCCTCTAAGTCGCTATCATTGGAGACCACAACGGCGCAATCAAAGACATTTAACCATGAATCATTCAAGAGGTGTACCGCAAGATTTACATCGGACCCCTTTTCTTCGGTTTTAATTATTGGAACAAAAAATCGCCTATCTTTAAAATTGGGATTATAGCTTGCCAATGGAGCGATGACGTCATGCGTGCTGAAATGGCCCAAGTGAATTTCTATTTCCGGGATGTACGCCTTGAGAGCATTTAAATATGTTTTCTGCCTGAGAGGCTGGCCGGGATCAATTCTACCGGTTACGTGGGCTGAAAAATATTTTATTGAAATGATTTGATGTTTTGGATCAAGTAGTTTCTGAAACAATGACTTGAAATCAAGCCATTTATAAGGGGTGCCTTTTATCGCGCCATAATAAAAATTAAAGCCATCGACGTAAATATAGGTTCGCATTTAGGCCACCCCAAAAAAAGCAGGGGCCTCAAGGTTGCCCAAGAGGCCCCGCGCCCTGAGACGAAGCTGCAGGGGTTGTTTATCGTGGCTAATATGGTAGGACTTATTGCCCAACATGTCAAGCAAAAACCGCAACATGTTAAACATATCGATATATATTGATATATTGCAAAAACTTTAATTACTCGAAATGCGCGCCGGGTTCGGAACGGTTTTTTTTATCCTCAATCAGGATCCCTTCCCGATCTTCGAAGCGCCTCCCTGATATCGCTATCATCTGACACGGCCGAAATTATGCGATCTTTCTCGGGCTCCAAAGATATAGAATGTTCAACCGTTAATCGATCGAAAAGTTTATAGTAGGCCCACATGAGATCATACCTTGGATGTGAAGGAAGGTATTTTTTAACATAGTTGATTGTGGTTTATTTCCCGTTGAAGGTCAATTGATAGACAATCGTATCTATTAAGAGCCCTCTGGATATTTATAAACGTTTAAACCAATAACGGCATCAGTCCCCTCGATCTTCTGGTTGCCCTTTGTACTGGCGATAGTTATTGTTTTCCCGGATTTCGAGAGCCCGCTTTCTAATGATAAATCAACTTCGATAATCAGTTTGTTGTCTTTAACTTCCCATTTCACATTCTCCATGATTCCTCCTATAATTCATATTTGATTCGTATCAACTTCGCTTCCACAATAAATCTTTTAATACCATTAATGGGTTAAAATGCAATGCACATGGTCATCGAAAAGTGCCCATTTGCTTGATCGAGCTGTAATGTCTTTTTTTCAAATGTATTCTCGGGGCCACAATTCCTCCGTGAGGCGGGACGAGTAGCATATATTGATAAAATTACTTGACAATATACGATATATAGTATAACTATATATCTGAGGGTTTACTCTTTTCTTTTCGCCCTCCAAACCTCCTTTCTCGTATTTTGTGGCCTCGGGACTGGCACCACCGGGGCCACAAAAGTTATAACCACGGCTTTTCATCATAGAATCTCAGCAAAAAAACTATTCTCGTTCTTAACCAACAGTGTTAGGCCACCAGTACATCAGCCAGGTCATTGTTTCCTCACGGTAGATGATCGACGATTCATGGAAATCATATTTTGTGGGGTTTCAAGACGTAAACTATGAAGGCAAAAAGTACAACATATTGATTTTTTTATCCCGCGGTCCAACCTGGAATATTAACGGAATGGCCCTTTTACTCCGCAAAACGCTCGATAGCATTGCAACTCCCTGCTCGGTACGTTCATTTACTCTATTCCCTTATCATTATTTATTCCTTCTCACGACAACATCAACGAGACCATCGACCGGTTTTTTTAGCTGAAACGGCATGCCTTGGGTGTATTGATCGAGCGAACGTTTCAGGTCTGACTGCACCATCCACCGCAACTCTTAGGTGTCAAAAAATGTCCGTATCTGTTTCCCGGAACAGATATCCTTTCCCATCCTCAATAAAAATAATTTCTGTTACCCCATTTTTTTGTGAATAGAAAATGATTGTGCTGAAGCCGGTGGCATTGGCACTGCTCGTCGGCACACGATTTTTCAGGCGCAATGTTTTCACGGATGCATAGTTTCCCTCTGCAAGGTCAGCAGCACTGATGGCTTTCTCCTCTTTCATTATGCTGACCAGCACTTCATCTGCGGAGGACAGGTCTTCGATACGCATCGAACCTGTTTTTATTGAAATCCTGTTCGATCCGGATTGCACCACGACAATGTCGCTTCTGTTTAGTATCTGTTCAATCTTGTTTTTAACAGATGAAAGATCGGCCACAGCACCTGATTTAACGGCACGTGAAAATCTTTTCTGTGCTTCTTGATTGTATTTTTCACATGCCCTGCAATTGTTCAGATAGTGATAATAGCCGACAGCATCATGGCGTTTCAACGCCCTGCCCCATTCGAGATATTCAATCCTCTCCAAACAATCGGGCAAATAGCCACTTTTGGGATACGTTATCATGTAATGGTCGTAGGCTTCGACAGAGTCGATCTCTTTTACTTTTAAATATTCATCTCTATAAATCATTTGAATATGCTGGACCGCATAACTTTTAAACAGATCGCTTTTGGATGAAAGCATAAAGCTTTCATAGGCATCCACAGAATTGACCGCTTGGGCTTTTTCAAAATTAAGCGCCTCAATTCTGGTTTGAGCCAGCTTGGCATATTCGCCCGATGGGTATTTGCTGAGAAATTCTTGATAAGCTGAAATTGTGTTGATTTTCCGAACATCCGCATATTGCGATTTGGCTGTTGCGCATGCAAACAATAAAACCGCAACGAACAATAGAATAACAGTTGACGCAATTTTCTTCGTTTTCATGAAGTTCTCCTGTTTGTTGCTTTAGGGAGACGGCACGTCTCCGTAAGTTTCAGTATTGATCCGTGCATCCTCCGATAAACTTTTCATACGGCAATAGCGCCTGTCATCTTTGTTCCGCGAGCGAATCCGACAACTACCCTAAGGGAATGTGCAGGGATTTATAGTTTCCGCAATGGTTTGAAAAGATATTCCAATCCATTTATTTTAATTTCATAAACCATGCGCAGCATATCGCCCAATTCTCCGGTCGGAAACCCTTTCCGGGCAAACCAGGCCACATAAGGTTCGGGAAGATCGATCAAACGCCGCTCCTTGTATTTGCCAAACGGCATCCGCATCCGGGCCAGTTTAAGCAGGATTGCCGCATCCGGCGTGCATTTATTTTCTTCCTTCATTTAGACTTCCCGGAAATCTAAGGGAAAATACATCATTTTAGGGCGATCCTGACATGAGAATGGCTTCGAAGCTTAGCTTTGAAAAATCATATTTTTCAAAATTGCCTTCAATGATTTCACAGTCTGCATATTTTCTTGCCAGAGCCGCAAGACCTTCAGAGCGTTCGAATCCCACGACCCTGAAGCCCCGTTCCTTGAGCCAGCAAAGATCCCGACCACTGCCGCATCCCACATCGAGTATCCCTGCCCCGGGTTTCAAATATCTGATAAGCGGTTCCAGGAACGATGCAGGGTCGATATGAAATGTCTTTTCATGATATGCGTTGTAATGTCTTTGATAAAAATTCTGCATCTATGATTTGTGCTTATTTGATTTTGTGATATCGCGACATATCCTTTTGGAGCTCTGGAGGTAAAAGAACGGTATTTATTTTCAAAAACATTAATGAATGAAGAATAAGTGAAGTTGTTCAGGATTCTTCGAGCCATTGGCAGGCTTCGTCTGTGCTGCGGAATACCATGATGGAGTAAGACGCTTCGTGAAACCTGCTTTGTATTTCAAAAATCCTCAATAACCCGAAAAAAATATCTTTCTGAGCCACAAAAGCTGTCTTGCCTGGTGCCATTTTCCCTTCAAACAACAGCCTGAAATTGGAAATTGCTTCCACTTCTTCTGAAGTAAGCTGTACATCTGTTGTGTCGAGAAAATCCCATAGCACATGCTTTGTAGGGTCGCCATCATAAAAAGTCTTGACCACGGGCAATACCTTATCAAAGCTGAGTACGCCGGTGACCTTAAAAACAGTTAAATCTTTGGCTTTGTCTACGTAGGCTGTAATTGACATTTAATAATTCGGTATCAGATCAAGGTTAGTTTCAGCGAGCTATCAGAAATATACTGTATCGTGGGGGTTAGGTCAAGAAATTGTGTGAATACGCTTCAAGTTTTTCCATAATCGGCAAATAAACGTTAAAAATGGTTCCATCACCCACCTTGCTTTCGACTGCAATTTCTCCGCCACAGCCTTTTACGATACCGTGAATCATGGCAAGTCCCATGCCGGTATTCAAAGAAAGAGAAGTTTTTCCGATAACGTCTTCACGGGTGTATTCCGTGAGACTGGTGAATCCTTCGTTGATATCAATAAACATCCCGTCGGAAAGGCCTAACAATTTATTTCATACATGCATCCCAAAAGATAACTACTTCACTTCTAAACCGCTTTCATCGCGGTCCTGCTGTTTTCATGCTGAATCTGCTGCACCTTGTCAATATTGTTGACAAATGCATCAATGATTTCGGGATCAAAATGCCTGCCGCTGTCCGCTATCATGATTTGCAGCGCCTTTTTGTTTGAAAAAGCGCTTTTGTAGGGGCGATTGCTTATAAGTGCATCATAAACGTCCGCTACACAGCAGATCCTGCCCCACAACGGGATCTTTTCCCCTTTCAAGCCATTGGGATACCCACTGCCATCCCATTTTTCATGGTGAGACATAGCAATGATTTTTCCGGCCTGCATCACTTTTGATGTTGAGCCATCCAGAATGCGCTCCCCGATGGTGGTGTGCCCCCTCATCACCTCCCACTCGGAGTCATTCAATGCATCGGGTTTAAACAGAATGTTGTCCGGAATGCCGATTTTGCCCACATCATGCATCAGGCTGGCATGCGATATGATTTCAACTTCGCTCTGGGGCAGATTTAAACCCCGGGCGATGAGTGCCGCATAACGACTCATGCGATGAATGTGCGCTGCCGTTTCATCATCCTTGTATTCGGCGGCAATGGACAGGCGGCGGATGGTCTCAATATGCGCTTCCTGTGTGCTTCGCCGGGCGGCCGACATGTCTTCCAGGGCTTTGATTAAGTCAGCTGTTCGTTTACCAACGATTTCTTCCATCTTTGCCTTGTGTTCTTTGAAGGTATCCTGAATCTGTTTCATCCGCAAGAGCGATGCCGAACGCACCTGCAGCGCCATTTCATCAACCGGCTTGGTGATAAAATCCGTGGCCCCCGCTTTGATCGCACGCAAACAATTCTGCCTGTCCGTCGCATCGCACACGACAAGGATGGGAACATCTTTGTACACAACATCGTTTCGAATATGTTGGACCAGTTCTAAACCATCCATACCGGGCAATTTTATATCAAGCAGGACAAGATCAACATCCAGTTTTATTTTCGCCAATGCTTCGATGCCGTCCCTTGCTTTTTCACAACTGTACCCGAATGATCTCAGTAAAACGGCCATTGATTCAAGATGCTTTTCTTTATCGTCCACCATTAAAATCCGTCTTGACAACTCCATTGAATATGCTCCTCCAGAATGTTTGCCTTCGAATCTGTAAATCTTCATCCGCTACCCGGAAATATGAGATCCGTGTTGCACGCCCTTTTCAATTAATAGTCTGTAAATGCTGCACTCATAGAAACTGCCCCGGCAGTAAAAAAGCGCGTTGATAATGCTGCTGCTGTTCCAATTCGCACAAAAACAGTCTTCACAAGGCTCTGCCACAAAAGGGCAGATCTCCGTGGTCTTTTCATGCTCTCTTCTTTTCATGGTATTTTTATCTCCCGGGTTATTGAAGATTTCCCGCAGCAAGACTTCGGCGAGCTCATTCGAGCCGCCGCGGGAATGCGCTCGCTGTTGCGGTTCATAAAATATCGGGGTTACAATGGTTAAACCATTGTCGAACTACTTATGTATAACAAAAATTATGCCAATCGAAAAATAAAATAGGTATATTTAAGCTTTTCGGTAGGTTAAAAATATTTTATGGGGGACAATGATCGTCGTGAGGACAAACACGGCTGTAACATGTTACGTATTTTTCCTGTAATATGTTACAGCTTTTTAATCTTTCGATAGATCGTCTGCCTGCTGATTCCTAAACGACGGGCGGCTTCGGATTTATTGCCCTGGGATTCCTCAAGCGCTTTCGAGATGTGTTGAGGATCGATCAGCGGCTCTGTAACTGCGGATTGAAAAAGCTTTTTTGCATCATCCACGATTTCCAAAGGCAGATGGTCGAGGGTGATCTGCCGGTCATGACAGACGATGAATGCATGCTCAATGGCGTGCTTCAATTCCCGAACATTACCCGGCCATGCATATGCCATCAGTTTGTGGACGGCTTTGTCGGAAATACCGTCAATCGATTTCCCAAATTGTTTTCGAAAGGTATTGCAAAAGTGCTCAATTAAAAGCGGTATATCCTGGCGTCTTTCCCGAAGCGGCGGCAGGGGTATTTCCAAAACTTTCAAACGGTAATACAGATCTTTGCGGAACTCACCTTTTTCGGTTTTTTCAGTCAAATCACTGTTGGTGGAGGCAATAATGCGGATATCCGCCTTTATGGCATTCGAATCGCCAACCGGCTCAAAAGTCTTTTCTTCAAGCACCCTTAGCAGCTTAACCTGCGTGGTTAAAGGCATTTCACCTATTTCATCTAAAAATATCGTACCCCCTTCCGCCAGCTGAAAGCGACCGGCCCGATCCTTGACAGCGCCGGTGAATGCGCCTTTCACATGCCCGAAAAGTTCGCTTTCCAGCAGGTTCTCGGTTAAGGCGGCACAGTTGACTTTGATAAGATGCCTTGCTGAGCGGTTGCCGCTGTAATGAATCGCTTCGGCAATGAGCTCTTTTCCGGTACCGCTTTCACCTTGGATCAACACCGTTGTCTCCACATCCGAAAGATCTTCTATCAATTGATATATTTTCTGCATCCTGCGGCTTTTGCCGATGATATTGTGGAACTTCCCACGCTCCTCCAATTCCCGTTCCAATTCCGTCAAGCGCGTTTTATCCTTCAATACAAGCACGGCACCTAAAAAATTATCATTCGAATCCCTGAGTCTTGTTCCGGTCAGTGCCACCACCTGGTTAGGGCGATGGCGATGCCCGCATAGGATGTTCGGGTCTTCAACGGCTTCCTTGGTGAGCAGAATCTGCTCAAGCGCTTTCCGGCATGCTTTTTGACAGAGGTTGAACGACGACTCGAACCTCCTGCCGACCGCCATTTCCGGATCCAGGCCGCAAATATTTCTGGTGGATTCATTGGTACCGGTTACAATCATGTCCTTATCCACCGTAATAATGGCGTCCGTAACACTTCTGAATACCGCCTCTAAATAGCGTCTGGTGTCTTCTTGTTTGGTTTCTGCAAGTTTTCTTTGATCCAAAGCCTGTTTGTGATTGAGGGCCATTTGTGTTGCGCGAAGAATCTGCTCTTTTCTGACCGGCTTCGCCAGGTAGTCGAATGCCCCCAGACGCAACGCTTCGGATCCGGTCTCTAAATTCGGGAAACCCGTGATCATGATCACGGGACAGGTTAAACCGCGCTCTTTTACAACTCTTAAAATGTCAACACCCGTCCGGTCGCCAAGGATGATGTCCGCAAAAATCAAATCCAACACCTCACCGGAGATCGCCTTTAACGCTGCCGCGTGGTCGCCAACGGTTAAAACATCGTGGCCTTCTTTCAATAGAAATTGCTTAAGGGTAAAGCGGATACTCTCTTCATCGTCGACAACGAGTATTCTTGCGCTCATTTTTTATCTCCATATGCCTGAAGATCAATCATCACTTTGGTAAATTCACCTTCCCCGCTTTCAATCGAGAGCATCCCGCCATGATCTTTAATGATGCCGTGTGAGATACTCAGTCCCAAGCCGGTACCCTGACCTGATGGTTTGGTGGAAAAAAACGGGTTGCAAACCTTGGAAAGCATTTCTTTTTCAATACCGATACCGTTATCGAAAAATACCATGCGAACACATTCAATATCCTTGATGGTCATTTTTCGAACGTCGATGCTGAATTTTTTCCCATCGGACAGGGCGAGTGATTTCTGATTCAAGGCGTATTGTGCATTGCTCATAATATTCAGAAAAACCTGTTGAATTTCCTGTGCGTTGACCATAACATCCGGCAGATCATCCGGGATATCAAAGGTCAGGGCAATACCTCCTTTCCTGAACTGGGGCTCGATCAGCGCCAGCGACTCCGAAAGAAGATCCTTCACGTTGGCGGAGAATCGCTCTCCTTTGGAAGTCCGGGCAATGGACAAGAGATTTTTTACGATGACGGCAATCCGTTCACCTTCATTGATGATGCGTTGAGGTAATTCAGCGCTTTCAGCCCGCGCTTCTCCCTGATCGATCATCAACTGGGCATAATTGATAATACCGGTAATCGGATTGTTGATTTCATGCGCAACGCCCGCCACCAAGGTCCCCAGGGCTTCCATTTTTTGCGCTTGCAGGAGTTGCTCCTCGAGTCTCTTTTTTTCCGATATATCACGGATGATAAACAGTACGCCGGCGGGATCCCCTTCATGATCATCAAAACGAGAAGCACTGATGCTGACATCTAAAAGGTCCCCGTTCTTGGTTCGCTGTTTCGTTTCAAAATTAATATAAGTTTTTTTTCGTCCGATCATATCCTTTATTTGGGAAAAGATATTTTTCTTTCCCTGCTTAAAATCGATATCGAAAACCATTGTTTCCGCTTCCGCCAAGGACCAGCCGAATATTCTTGTAAATGCAGGGTTTAGATATCGGATCTTCCCATCCGGGTCATATACGCCGATGGCATCGGGTGATGAAAAAAGCAGGGAGCTGTAAAGCTGTTCTGCTTTTTTGGTCGATTCATATAACTGTCTTAATTTTTCTTCCTTTTCCTGTATGCTCTTAAATGCATTTGCGTTGGCGACACCGATGGCGACCTGGGATGCAATGGCTTTCAGAATATTCAGGTCACTTTTGGTCAAGGCTTTTCTTGAAAAAAGATTATCCACGGCGATCAATCCGGATGTTTTTTTCTTGTATACAACCGGAACACAAATAAATGATTTTGAGCCGATCCTTTCTGCAAAAATTTTACTGTGATCTGAGATGGAAGACGTTATCTCATGGACATCTTCCACCAGAAATGATTCCTGCTCTTTGAATGCCTTTACAAACAAACCGGTAGAATCCGGATTTTCCAGATTAAACGATGTCTCCCGTAATAGTCTTTTTTGTTCGGGAGTGTGGCCATAACTGGCTGCGTAGCTGAGCATTCCTTTACCTTTATGGTCGTCTTTTACCAGCATAATCAGACCGCGGTCAAAATCGAGCCTTTTCTCCAGAACCTGCATAACCGCATCGATGTATTGATCCTGATCCAAAATAGTGGCTGCCGCATGACCGATCTCCTGCATTAACAGGGCGTTGCTGTACCGATCATTGAGCGCATCTAAAAGCTCATTGGCTATGTTTCCCTGGGACTCCACTGCGTCAGAAAGTTCTTTTTGTTTATAGTGAAATGAAAAGCAGCAAAAAGCCTGCGTCGTAATGATCGATATCAGGAAGCTGATGAACCAGATGTTCAGCGGTACGATGAGGTGAAAGAGAAAAAAGATGAGCGCTGTAAGAAAAATCGAGATATTGCGTCTTCTTTCCCAAAGAGCGGATTTGGTTAGTATCCAGGAGACGATATAACAACAGCTGCTGTCCCCGAGATGAAAGCATTGTGGGTGCTCCACCTTGGCAAAGTCTTTCGTAAAGAGCTTGGCAAGCGATTCGAACGTTCCAATCCGGTTTTTACATTGAAACAGCTCTTCTTTCACGCCCGGTTTCGGTGTGACAATCACTTTCACCTTGTTGGCACTGAGCCGTTTTGTTGTGACCGAAGCACCTCTGCTCATGGTGTTATAAAGTTTGCCCGACATCATGTAGACCGATGCAGGGCTCATCAAGCCAAGTGTATACTGTTTGAGGGCGCCGATCTTTTTCGTTAAAACGGTAAACCGTCCGGCCTCCTGTGCCAGATCAGGATTATGTGTCTTTTCAAATAATATCTCCTGGAACCGGTTAACCTGTTCCTGGCTGAACCAGTGAGCGAAATCCTCCACCTCGTAAGATTTCATGCCGGCATATTCCAAAATCATATCGATAGAGATGTCAGGATAATATTCGGCCAAATATTCCAGGTACGTGTTGATGATACGGCTGTTGTAAAGCAGTATGTCGTCCTTCATGTTTCAGAAGCACCCCGGTTGAGCGTCACAACCAGCGAACGATAGGTCCGGTGGATTCGCCTTTACCCTTCCCCTGGAAGGGGAGTCTATTCAATTCAACATCCGAATATCAAGTATTCAAATTTCCCAAACGTATCGGATAGCTTGATGGATAATATCTAAATAAACAACTGTCTGTCAACATAGCTCCCATAAAGAACATATTAACAGCAATTCTTAATTGATATGTATTGCCTCCACTATTCAGGTATACTATATTCCATCTAACCACAGCCATCGTTATTATCATATAAACGTTCAGATCGGTGTTTGGGTTCCCTGTTTTTTCAAAAAGACATACAAAAAAACACGGCCGTGTGCACGCCGGATTAATGATGAAGATAGGCCGGAGGGTAATAAATAAGGGGAATTGATATGGCGTTTTCATTCGCTGAGTATCTCCTGCAAAAACGCAAGGACATTATAGAAGTGTGGGCCGGCCGTTTAAAAAACGAGGCAGGAGAACAATATGCCCGCAGACCCCTGGAAGAGTTGTTGGGCACGGTTACCGAAGCTTTTGATGCCAATTATCATCTCATCATTCATAACAACTACCGCCAGATCAACATTTTTATAAATAAAATTACGAAAATGCGCCTGGAGGCAGGCTTTCTGCTGTCGGACGTACAAAAAGCCTTTGAATTTTTCAGAACCATTGTCGTTCCTATGTTGTTTACGGAAGCCACTCTCGAAGAGATTGCAGATGCGGTCATTCGAATCAACCAATGCCTGTATTACACCATCCATCGCTTCAGCGACCATTTTCAATCCATGCATGAAAAAGAAATTCTTGCCCACAACCGGCGATTGGAAGCGGAAGTCAAGGCGCGTACAGCTGATTTGAAATCTTCTGAATTGAAATACAAAACCCTGGTGGAAGAAATAAACGACGGCTATTTTGTCGTTCAAAACGAGGTAATTGTTTTTGCCAACCAAGCTTTTTGCCAGATGCACGGCTACTGCCTGGAAGATGTCATCGGTAAAAAATTCTTTGCATTCGTGGCACCGGAGAGCCGCAGGCAGGTCATGGAAATCTACCACAAGGGCATTGAGAAAATGGGAAAATCCCGGTCCTTCGAATACCTGCGGATTACCAGCAGCCAAGAGACGTTTCCCACTGAAATTCTATCAAAGACCGCGCAATATGACTATAAACTTTCCAATATCGGTATCTGCCGGGACATTACCGAACGCGTTAAAATGGAGAACAAAATTCGGGAAAGCGAACGCATGGCTTATATAGGCCAAATTACAACCTCCCTTTCGCATGAAATTCGGAACCCACTCTCGGCCGTAATGATGAACCTGCAAATTCTAAAGAAAAATAAGCAAATTAAAGGCAATGACCAGCGCCGCATCGACATCTCGACACGCGAGGTGAATCGACTGGAAGGCATCCTGAAAGAACTGCTTGACTTCGCCAAACCGCTGACGCTAAAGCGTAACAAGGCACAGATAAACAGCATTCTGTCAACATCGATCGATCTCCTGGAAATGAAATTCCGGGAAGAAAACATAACGATTTGCACATATCTTGATCCGAATATTCCAGGGCTGATGATTGATCGTGAAAAACTGGAACAGGCCTTTATCAATATACTGCTCAATTCGCTGGAGGCCTCATCCGGCGGCACAACCATCGAAATCACCAGTACATTCGAATCAAATAAGCACAAAGCGGTATCAGTCGTCATTGCTGACCAGGGCTCCGGTGTTCCTGAAAAGTATCTTCCCGATATTTTTAAGCCTTTTTTCACAACGAAAAGCAAGGGAACCGGATTGGGTTTGAGCAATGCCCATCGAATTTTAGAGGCCCACGGCGGAAGCATTGAAGTTGAGAATCGCCGCCCCAAAGGGACGTATTTCAAGATCATGTTATGAACAAAATTCTCGTCATAGATGATGAGCACTCCATTCTTGAAACTCTGGAAATGTTTCTTGCTGAAAAGGGACATAGAGTTTACAGCGCCGATTCAGGCGGGAAAGGACTGGATTTGTATCATCAGCAGAGGCCCGATGTGGTTATTCTTGATATCCGCCTGCCGGATGCCGATGGGTTTGAATTGCTCCGGAATATCCAGGCTCAGGAGAATCCGGCTAAGGTCATTATGATTACGGCCTTCCAGGATATGGAAACCACGATCAAAGCTATGAAGCTGGGGGCTTACGACTACATTCACAAACCCCTGGATGCCGACAAGGTCGAAAAGGCTCTCAACCGTGCATTGCATACGCTGAAAGTCGATCGAGAAACCCCGTTGTTGAAGGAGCTGACCCAGCCTCCGAATCCTGAAGTCATTATCGGCAAAAGCGATCAAATGCGAAAAATATTTAAAATGATCGGGCTGTTGTCTCAAAATCGCGCTCCGGTGCTTATCCAAGGTCAAACCGGTACGGGTAAAGAACTCACGGCCCGGGTGATTCACCGCAACAGCCTGTTTGGTAAAGAACCCTTCATAACGTTTGATTGTTCCGCCATGGTTGAATCATTATTGGAAAGTGAACTGTTCGGTCATGAAAAAGGAGCCTTTACCGGCGCAACCCATACCAAGGAGGGTAAAATCCAACTCGCCGGAAACGGAACGCTCTTTCTGGATGAAGTCGGAGAACTGCCGTTGGCCATGCAGGGCAAATTTCTTGGTTTCCTGCAGCGCCACGAGTATATGCGGGTCGGCGGCAATCAATCTCTGGCCTCCAGCTGCCGCATCATTGCAGCCACCAACCGAAACCTGGCAGCCATGGTTCAGAAAGGAACATTCCGGCGGGATCTTTATTTCAGACTCAAAGTTGTGACCCTGTATGTTCCACCGCTGGTGGATCGTCTGTCCGATATCCCCGATCTTGTGAGTCATTTTCTTCAAAAAATCAACTGGGAACAGTGTACGGACATCTCAAGGCTTCAAAAAGGTGCATTGGACCGGCTGGCAGCACATACATGGCCCGGTAATGTACGCGAACTTGAAAACGTTTTAGTAGAAGCAGTGGTCCGCGCCAGGGGAAAAGTCATCCTTCTTGAAGAAATCGAAGATATTCTTTCTGCCGGCCACCCCATCGAAGATGAAAATCCCGTCTCATATTCTCTGCCTCACATGGAAAAGGAGCACATTCAACACACCCTGAACGTGCTTAACTGGAATCGTTCGGAAACTGCCCGGATGCTGGGCATAACACTGCCTACCCTGCGAAGCAAAATAAGGAAATACGGGATTCTTCCGCCTGATGAAAGCAGCAACTAGAGCACAGGCTTTATGGAAAATTTTTTTCTAGCCCTGAAAATATTTTTCATTTCCTGCGCGAATCTCTGCCAGACGTCCTGCGCGATCCCGTAATAATTTCTATTTCCGATCAATTGCTTAGGCATCATTTTTTTTCACGCTGATTACTTGGCATATCTTTTGCTGCGTTAATTTTCTTAATTTGATTCACCGAATAAATGCGCTTTACCTTTTTATCAACATCAGACATCCCAATTACGCGTGTCCCATGAATTCCATGACGGAAATCAAAACCCTGAGAGACAGGGAAAAGGAACTTCTTCAAAAGGTGCTGGCAAAAACCGAGTGGAACCTGGAAAAAGCCTCGCATCTCCTGCAGATTCCCCTTTCAAAGGTCAGGCAAAAGGTCAGTGAACATGGGTTGAAACAAAACCCTGTTGACGGATGCGTTTAACTTAAAACCGATTGTGACAAAATCAAAGGAGGGACAACAAAATGAAAAAGTCAAAGATGCTGCTGGTATTGCTCGGGGTTCTTTTATTGATTCTGCCCGGCACGCCTGCATTGGCCGAAAAACCGATTATCATCGGCTGTCCGCTTTCAACGGCTTTTCTTTATGGCTGGGATGCGGAAAGAGGCGTAAAACTGGCTGTTGAAGAAATCAATGCCGCGGGAGGGGTAAATGTTAAAGGCAAAATGCGCCCTTTTGAAGTGGAAGTGATCGACACCCGGGACCTGGAGCCCGGTGTCCCGGTGAGCGAAGCACTTCTGGCGGTTGAAAAACTGATCCTGGACAAAAAATCCGATTTTCTTATCGGCGGTCCGGTCCGGTCCGAAGCAGCCCTGGCAGCCATGCCATTGCTGTCAAAATACAAAAAGGTATCCATTCTCACAACCGGCGTGCTGACACCCAAATACCATGCCATGGTGGCTGAGCAGTATGACAAGTTCAAGTACTGTTTCCGCATCCACGGTGAAGCCGGAAACCTGGTAGGCGAAATGTTCGCCAATTTTGCTGAACTGAAAGAAAAATACGGCTTCAACAATCTCTTTATCATTGCGCAGGATGTCTCCCACGCCCGCGGTGCAGGTGAAATCATGCAAAAAGTCGCCACCAAAAAAGGGTGGAATGTGACCGGCCTTGAAATCTATCCCACCGGCGCCACCGATTTTTCCATGGGCCTTTTGAAAGCCAAAAAGACAAATACGGAAATTATCAACATCTGGATGGACATGCCGGAGAGTGCCATTCTCCTGAAGCAATGGTATGAAATGAAGATTCCCGCCCTGCCTTTCGGGTCCACCCTGGCAGCCGCGGAGCAGCCCGGTTTCTGGAAGGCCACCGATGGCAAAGGAGAGTATACCCTGTGCAACGTGGTCAACGCCGGCAATGCGCCTTCCAACGCAACGCCGTGGACCATGAAATTCTATAATGCATATGCCGCGAGATGGGGTGTTGAACCCGAAGGACTGGGGACTTCCAGCAGCTACATGGCCGTGTATGTGCTGAAAGACGCCATCGAGCGGGCCGCCACCCTGGATTCCGATAAAGTGGTGACCGAGCTGGAAAAAACCGACATCATGGGTGTTTACGGAAGACTTCGGTTTAACCCCAAGAATCACCAGGTCATCCCCTCCACCGATCCCAAAGAAGGTGCGGTGGGTAGTATCCTGCAGTGGCAGGCCGGTAAACGCGTGGTGGTTTATCCCAAGAGTATTGCCATGGGCACGATTCAGCTCCCGCCATGGATGGGGAAATAAAAGAATACAGTAGTCAGAAAACAGGAGACAGAAGAAACAACCGTATTCTGAATTCTGTCTCCTGTATTCTGTATTCTTATCTGTCCTTTCATCTCATAGCCAATGAACTCTGACAATCGATATGTTTTCAACATTGATTTAAACGGATCATAACATGGAAATTCTCATATACGGTACCATCAACAGCGCTGCGCTTGCCCTTTATGCACTAGGCTTTGCGCTGGTATACGGCACCAGCCGCCTGCCGAATTTCGCTCACGGCGCACTCTATGTGCTCAGCGGATTTATTGTATGGAGTGCCCTGAATCTTTTCGGAATCAATTATCTTCTCAGCATTGTTTTGGCCCTGATCATCACGGCCATCATCGGAGCGGCGATCTATCAGTTTTTCCTGATTCGTGTCAGGGGCATGGAAATTTCCGAGATCATCGCTTCTTATGCCATTGCCCTGGCGATTCTCGAAGGCTTGAGATGGGGAGGCTTCAAGGGTATGACCTATACCTTGCCCGCATTTATCGAAGGCAGCACAACTATTGCAGGCGTCTCGGTGGATTATCAGCGCCTGCTGGTCGTGATTATCGGCGCGGCACTGGTGGCAGGTTTATGGCTGTTTACCCGTTACACCCGCATTGGTCTTGCCCTGAAAGGCATGGCCCAGGATGAACGGGCGGCACTCATGCTGGGGATCGACTCGGACCTGATGGCGGTGGTCGCCATGGGCATCGGGTCCATGCTGGCAGCCTTTGCTGCGATTCTGCTGCTGCCCCTGGGAAATATCGTGGTGGAATCCGGCTACAATGTATTGATTCTGGCCATCGCCGTTTGCATCGTCGGCGGCATTGGAAGCTGGATGGGCGCTGTGCTGGCGGCTTTTCTTATCGGGTTCGCCCAGATTCTGACCGTCGTATATCTGGGATCTCATTACCAGATGATGGTGGCGCTTCTCGCCATTATCCTGACACTGATCCTTAAACCGTCCGGCCTGTTCGGGCAGCAGAAAGAATTGGAGGAACGCGTTTGAAAGCAGGAACACAACAACGTCGTAAAGAGAGAATCGATCGGGGTATCAAAGTTCGCACCGATGGTCTCTACGCATTGATGTCCTGGCGGGAGATGGCGTACCTGATCGCCCCCCGGTTTGTTCTGATTGCAGGAATGCTTGTGCTGCCTCTGGTAATGCCGGGGATGTACTGGCAACGGGTCATTTCCATTGTCTGCATCTATGCCCTGCTGGCCATAAGCTTTGATTTTCTGGCCCATTACGTCGGGCTGGTTTCCCTGGGCGGTGCATTTTTTGTGGGAATCGGCGGGTATCTAACGGCACTGCTCAATACCGGTCTGGGCATGAACCCCCTATTAGCCATTGTCTGCGCAACGCTGCTCGGCGGTATGTTGTGCACCCTGCTGCTGTTGCCCTGCCTGCCCTTGCGGGGTGTTTACTTCGCCATCGTCACCCTGATGTACCCCTTGTTTTCGGCCCGTGTTATTGAAGCCTTGAATATCCTGGGCGGAACAGACGGCATTCTGGGCATCGACAGTTTCCCCAATGCCTGGTTGGAGCAGTACTGGGTCATCGTCGTTGTACTCCTCTCTCTTTTCGCTGTGCGCCGGCTCGTTAATATGGATCTAGGGCTCGTTTTACGGGCCGTAAAAGACAACGACCAGGCCGTTCGGGCCTCGGGTATGAACATCACCCATTACAAAGCCCTGGCCGTGCTCATCGCCTCTTCCATCGGCTGCATGGCCGGCGCCTGCCTCATCCACATTTATATGTGGGCCGGCATCTCGACCTTTGCGCTCGATTTCTCGGTGCTCCCCATTGCAGCCACCGTCATCGGCGGCAGCGGCACTCTGGTGGGGCCGGTGCTCGGATGCCTCATACTGGTGCCGATTTCCGAACTTCTGCGGGATTTCGGTACCCTGCGCATCGTTTTTTATTCCCTGATCCTGCTGGGTTTTATCGTTTTTCGCAGCGAAGGTCTGATGATTTATGGACAGCGGAAATATCAGCAATTGGAAAGGTGGACCAACATATGACGGGAGAGCCGATTCTTGAAGTAAAGGAAATCACCAAAACTTTCGGCGGTATCATCGCACTCAACCGTGTCAGTTTTGACGTCAACCAAGGAGAAATCCTGGGCATCATCGGCCCCAACGGCTCCGGTAAAACGACCATCGTGAACTGCATTACCGGGTTTGTTAAGGTTTCCTCGGGCACCATCCTGTTTCATGGTAAAAATATCACCGCTAAGCCACCCCATAAAATTGCTGATATCGGCATCACCCGGACATTCCAGATCATGCGTCCCTATTACAGCCTGCCGGCCTATAAGAATCTGGTGATTCCCCTCTTCTCTCCACGGGCAAGACGCACAGGCGGCTGGCGGGGCGGCGGCAAGCTGGGTGACCGCAACACGGTTGGTATCGACATCCTAGAGGAGATCGGTTTTGAGCGTGACTCATACGTACCGTACAAAACGACCTCCACCCTGCCCACCGGTTATCTCAAGCGGCTGGAACTGGCCAGATGTCTGGCATTGAAGCCCGAATTGATCATATGCGACGAGGTGTTCTCGGGTCTGAGCATGAGTGAAATCGCCAGCATGGTACCATTGATCGAACGTCTTCAAATGGAAGGCATCACCCTGATTATGATCGAACACAGGCTGAGGGAGCTGTTTCAGGTGGCCAACCGGATCATGGTGCTTAACTTCGGTGAAAAGCTGGTGGAAGGAACCGCCGAAGCGGTAATGGCGGACCCACGCGTCCGGGAGGCCTATTTTGGGTCGGAAGAAGTCGAGGAGGTGATGAGCCATGCTTGAAGCAACCGACCTGATGGTCTTTTACGAAAACATGCTGGCCTTGAACAATGTCAGTATCCGTTGCAAAAAGAACCAGATTGTCGGCGTATTCGGAGCCAACAGCGCCGGAAAATCGACCCTGATGTATGCCCTTTCCGGCATCATGCTCGATATCCGCAAAAAAGAGGAAATGGCCGGCGGTGAGCGGATCACGCTGACCGGAAGTATTCGTTACCGGAATCAGGAAATGATCAACACCAAACCCAGCCGCAGGGCAAAGATGGGTATCGTCCTGTGTCCGGAACGGCGCCGGATTTTCAGTGAAAGTACGGTACTCGAAAACCTGAGAATCGGCGGGTATCTTGCGAGCCCCTCCCAGGCCAGGGAAACACTGGATTATGTTTTCACTGTTTTTCCGGCGTTGAAAAAGCTCAAAAAGAGGCTGGGAGGATTTTTAAGCGGGGGCGAGCAGCAGATGCTGGCCATCGGCCGTGCCCTCATGGCCCAGCCGAAGTTACTGCTTCTGGACGAACCCCTGATGGGACTCAGCCCCCTGATGCAGGCCATGCTCATGCGCACCACACGGGAAATCCGGGATGAACGGAACATTTCCATCATCGTTACCGAACAATATGCCCGCCCGGTGCTTCCCATCGTTGACTATGCGTTTATTCTCGAAAACGGCTCCGCCGTCATGGAGGGCAGCCGCGAAGAATTGATGGATAATCCGGATGTAAGGGCAGCCTATTTCGGCGTCTAGTTTGCATAATTTTGGGAATCACGGGGCTATGATTTCAATATAGACGAATCATACGGATACCGGCTGAGTTAGCTGGAACGAAGGACAAGGTTTTACATACTGAATTATCCATTGGAGCCTGATTTAAATGATCACCGACGTTGACGCACTGAAAAAAGAACTGACATTCACCCGTTTTGATCAGATGAGTCAAAAATATCCGAACAGGACCGCTCTGGTTTACCTGGGAGAACATTTTAGCTATCGCCACCTGAAAAATTTAAGCGAGCGCTTTGCCGGCGCCCTGTCTGCCATGGGTGTGCGTAAAGGTGACCGGGTGATGATCTATATCCCGAATTCCGTCCAATGGGTCATCGCCTTTTTGGGTATACAGAAAATCGGTGCCGTCATCGTGCCGGTTGCGCCCATCTACACCTCCCATGAAATCATCTATATGATAAAAGATGCCGGCGTCAGCTCGATCATCTGCACAGACACCAATTTCTGCTATGTCAAGGAAGCACTGTCTCAAACCGATCTCAAACAGGTTATCGTAACCAATATGGCGGATCTGTTGCCGGTCTGGAAGCGTTATCTGGGAATTCTGTTCGATAAAATCCCCAGCGGAAAAGTCGATCGAGATGATCGTGTATATCCGTTTCGCTCCCTTCTCAGGCACGCTCCCATCCAGAAGCCCGCGGACATCGACCCCCTGAGCGACCTGTCCTACATCCTCTATACCGGCGGCACCACAGGATTTCCAAAAGGTGTTCCCGGTACACATATCGGTATGACCTCCTATGTGAATGACGTCACGGAGGATGTCGTCGGAGACCACCTCAAGGAAGGCGAGGATACCTATATCGCCATTAACCCGCTGTTTCACATCATGGCACTGGGATTGTTCATGTCGGTGGGATTGAATAAAGGAAATACCACCTTGCTCATGCCGATTCCCCAGGTGGATGCCATTCTGGAATCCATTCAACGATACCGCGTTCGATGGTTGCTCGGCGTACCGGCCTTGTACCGGATGATCCTGGAAAACGACAGGCTGGATCGATACGACATAAGTTCCCTGACCTATTGTTACTGCGGCGGCGATGTCCTGCCGGAAGAGGTTAAGGACCGCTGGCATAAGCACTGCGGCATTCCCATTTATCAGGTTTATGGTTCCACCGAGGTCGGGCATGTGGCTTACAGCAAAATAGGTGCCGAACCGAGTCCGAGAGCTATCGGTTTCCCGTTAAAAAGCAGGGAGTGCATGATTGTCGACCCTGAAACGTTGGAACCGGTTTCCGAAAACCGAAGCGGAGAACTTCTGGTCTTCTCCCCCTATACGCTTAAAGAATACTATAAAAAACCCGAGGAGACGCGCAAAGCCTATATCGATCTTCAGGGCAAGATATGGTGCCGCATGGGTGATTTTGTGAGTGCGCTGCCGACGGGTGAGCTGATCTACGTGGAGCGCTCGGCCGATATCATCAAGCATAAGGCATATCGTGTTTCGGCTTCCGAAGTGGAAGCTGTGCTGCAGGATCATCCCACGGTTATCGGTGCCTGTGTGGTGGGCATTCCGGATCCCAAAGTGGGTGAACGGATCAAAGCCATCGTCGTACTGAAAGAGGATGCCAGAGGTGTGGGCGGAACTGAATTGGTCACATTTTGCCGTGAACGGCTGGCGCCCTACAAAGTACCATCCTACATAGAATTCAGAGACATGCTGCCCAAATCGAAGGTTGGGAAACTTTTGCGGCGGGAGGTCAGAGATGACGAAATTCGGCGTATGTCTAAAGACAATAAAACATTTGGTTCCAAAGGAGCATGATATGGATCTATTCACCGCAATCGAAAACAGAAGAAGCTGTAGAAACTTTTTAGATGAAAAGTTAAGCAGCGATACCATCGGGCAGATACTCAAGGCGGCCGCCCGAGCCCCGTCTCCTCTCAACATGCAGCCATGGCAGTTCATCGTTATTACCAGCGAGAGCAAAAAAGAAGAAATTTTCTCCGAAGCTGAAAGATGCTGCAAATGGGCCGTTGAAGCAAGCGGGTGGAAATGGCTTAACAGCTACGAGGTTGATTTTCTCAAGCAGGCACCGGTGATAATCGCCGTTGTGGGCGATCCCAAGAAAACCGGGGTGGATATGTTCCAGGAAGAAGGGAGTGTCGGTTACCAGCTGGCCTGCGCGGCTGCCATTCAAAATATCCTTTTAGCATCCCATGCCCTGGGTTTGGGCAGTCTCTGGTTTACCTTTTTCGACAAACAGGAAATCAGAAGGATTCTCGATATCCCTGACAGCAAAACGCCCATTTCCCTGGTTTGCATCGGCAAGGCTATAAGCGAACCGGTGGCCACGCCCAGAAAAGACGCAAAGGAGAAAGTTAGATATATAGGGAACGAGTAACGTAGGATATGAAAAGTTTCTTAAATAAAGAGGCAAAAATGTCACAAAGCATTTTGAATGGAAAACGGATACTGGCTGTCGATGATGAACCTGATATCCTGGATACGCTGGCGGACCTTCTCGAGGATTATGAAGGTCTCATTTTCGACCGGGCAACGGATTATGAAACCGGCTACCATTTACTCAGGTCATGGACTTATGACGCCGTTATTTTGGATATCATGGGCGTCCGCGGATTTAATCTTCTCAACGCATCGGTGCACCTGGGCTTTCCCACCATCATGCTCACCGCCCATGCATTCTCCGTTCAGGACCTGAAACGTTCCATTGAAATGGGGGCGCGGGCTTATATTCCAAAAGAGAAGATGACGGACATTCCCGATTTTCTGGAAGATGTCCTGACGCTGGGACATCGATCAGGATTGAAGCGCATGTTCCAGCGCTTGGGCAATTTATTCAATAAAAAATTCGGTTCCCGCTGGATGGAGGATGAAAAGACGTTTTGGAACCGGGTAACTTCCGGCGACTACAAACCGGAGCCGGTTATATTAAAAAATAAATTATTCTGATCCTGATTCTGAAAATCATAATCAGGATAATTTTTATGGGGTTATGAAATTTCATAACCTCTTTTTTATGGAATACCGGTTTCCCATCAAAAACCGCTGGTCGGGGGTCACCTTTCTGGCGGCCGGAGATGTGTTTCGCGATGGGGAAAATTGAACAGATACCGGATGCCGGCCGCTGGATACTTGATAAAAGAAAGAGGATTCTCATTGACAATTATTCATTTATAATTGATAATTAATATAATATGTTAGCTAACAGCATGACGCTTGGCTGTTTCAATTGTCAATTGTTAACTTTCAATTGTTAATGAAGACAGGACTTCATTCATATGATAGGATTTAATTTTGGGGGCAAGGCCAAACGGGTTATAGGCTTCTGCCTGTGCCTCATGCTGTTTTTCCTTCATCCGCCAATCGCTCGGGCGTTAACGATTGCCCTTCCGGAAACAGCGTATCAGGGTGATCTGATTCTCGGAAACGTTCCTCCGGGTGCACGTGTCCAGTTCAAGGATCAGTTGCTGCCGGTGGGGCCCGGGGGACATTTTGTGATTGCCGTTCCACGGGATCAAAAAAAAGATCTCTCGGTGACGGCGCTGCACAATGGTCAAAAAGCATCCCATGTCATACGCACTTGGGCCTACCCCTGGGAAATTCAGCATGTTGACGGCTTGCCGAAACACTATGTTACCCCGAATGCCGAACAGCAAAGACAGATTCGGGAGGATGCTCGAAAAATTCAAACTATCCGGAGCAGCCTGCCCTACCCGGTTCCCCTTTTTATCAAAAGGGGATTTGTTAAGCCGCTAACAGGAAAGGTAACCAGCCCATTCGGCAACCAGAGAATATTGAACGGTCTGCCGCGAAGCCCCCATTCAGGAATCGATATTGCCGCTCCCATCGGGAAACCCGTACACAGCCCTGCCGACGGTATTGTCCGATTAACGGCTGAAAACATGTTTTTAATGGGCAACACACTTTTAATGGATCATGGTCTTGGGGTATTCTCAATTTTCATCCATCTCGAACGCATCCACGTTCATGTCGGAGATGTTGTCCGTCAGGGGGATGTCATTGCCGAAGTCGGAAAAACTGGTCGTGCCACCGGGCCCCATCTTCACTGGGGGGTCTACGTAGGATCGACTGCGGTCGATCCACTGAGGGTGCTCAAAAATCGGTTTTAATTTTAAGATGAAAAGAACGAAAAAGCTCATAGCTCACAGCTGATAGGGGACAGGAAAAAGATTCCGTTACCATGACCTATGAGCTATCGGCTATCGTCTAATTTAAAATCCACAATTATCATTTAACTCATTAAGCTCAACAGCAGGTAAACATTATGCCGGTTTATGAATATGAACACACAGGCGATGCCTGCTCGCTGGGCATTCGATTTGAAATAGTGCAGTCCATCGCCGATAAACCATTCTCAAGGTGCCCGGGCTGCGGCCGACCTGTAAGAAAGCTCATTTCCCTTGTGGGTATCAGCGTTCCAAAAACAAACAGCGAACTGCGAGACTTGGGATTTACCAAGCTGGTGAGGCGTGATGACGGCGTCTATGAAAATGTCACTGCCCGTGATCATGAAAGCAAGCATATGATCCGGGACAAACCCGAAACCATGCCGGATCTAAGCAAAACCATAAAAGATTGAAATCAAGAATGCAACCGATTGAACGGCAAATCGAAGCGGTAGCCGAAATTATCTGCTCCGCCGAAAAAGTTTTGGTCTTCACAGGCGCAGGCGTCAGCACGGAATCCGGCATACCTGATTTTCGAGGAACTGACGGCATCTGGCGCAAATACAACCCCGAAGATTTTACGATTCAAAAATTTCTTTCAGACAAGAGAGCCCGAAAAATGCAGTGGGAATTGCTATCCGGCGGTGATCTGTCCATGGCAAAGGTCCAGCCCAACCCAGCCCATTATGCCATTACCGAACTCGAAAAATTAGGAAAACTCTATGCCGTGGTAACCCAAAATGTGGATGGACTTCATCAGAAAGCCGGTGTTTCCGAAGATCGGGTATTCCAGCTCCACGGCGACCTGAGCCACGCGATTTGTTTGAACTGCGGGAAACGATACCCCATGGAAACGATTGCGGAATGGCTGAAATCCGGTATGGATGAACCGGAATGCCAAAGCTGCAAAGGCATGCTCAAGCCGGATGCCGTGTTGTTCGGCGAACAGCTTCCGGTTCAAACGCTTATGGAAGCGGAACGCCGCTCCAGGGCCTGCGATATCTGCATCGTCCTGGGATCAACATTGACAGTCTATCCGGCCGCTCTCATCCCCCAGTACGCGGCTCAAACGGGTGCCAAACTCGTAATCATCAACATGGGGCCCACGGAGTTGGACCGCATGGCGGATATTCGTATCGAAGGCAAAGCCGGCGTCATTGCGCCTAAAATAGTGAATCGTGTCAAAACAAAGCTTGGGATAACATCATGAAAGACGAATGGATTCCAGTACTCGGAAGTCTGACCTGTGGCATTTATGTGCTGACAGTTTCATATGAAGAAAAAATAAACGGTATGATCGCTTCATGGGTGTCGCAGGTCTCCTATGATCCGCTGTTGGTCATGGTTGCGGTTCATCCCAACCGGTATAGCCATCAGCTTATTGACAAAAGCGGCTGCTTTGCTCTTCATGTTTTATTGAAAGAGCAGAAAGATTTCCTGAAACGCTTTAAAGGACCGGATCCTGCATCTAAATTTCTTTCTCTTGCGTGGAAGAGAGGTCATAATGGGTCCCCTATTCTTAAAGAATGCGCCGCGTATCTGGAATGCCGCGTTATAGAACGTTTAACGCCCGGAAATCATACCCTTTTTATAGGGGAGGTAACCGATGCAGTCAAAATATCTGACGGCGCATGTTTAAATACAAGCCATTACGAAGGCGTTTATCTTGGGAAAAAGTGAGGGCAGGGAACGGAGGTCAGAGGTCGGAAGTCAGAGATCAGAGACCGGAAGTCAGAGATCGGAGACCAGAAGAAAGGAGAAAGAAAGACACATTCAACTTCCAAGAGGGAACACTGTCGGTATTTATGTTTCCTATCTTCCATGCAGCATATAAAGATATAAATTGCTGGAGCGAAGCTACATCATTCTTGGACGTTGAAAGTTGAACATTCGATGGTGGATGTTATTTTTACTGACTTCTGTCCCCTGTGTTCTGTATTCTTTTCTGCCTTTTTAGCGGATAAACTTGAGAGGTGAAACGTTCTCATGCTCAACATCATCGCAATCGCCATCGCCCTTGCCATGGATGCGTTTGCAGTGGCCATCGCCGCCGGCGTAACACTGAAGCACGTCAGCTTTCGACAGAATTTTCGCCTGGCATGGCACTTCGGGCTGTTTCAGGCTCTGATGCCGATCTTGGGTTGGAGCGCCGGCATCACCGTCATGGATCTGATCGAGGCTTACGACCACTGGATTGCCTTCGGCCTTCTCGCGTTCGTTGCCCAAGGGATGTTGCGGGGAGCGTTTCGAAAAGAAAAGGAAGAACAAGACAAAAAGGATCCCACCCGGGGCATGACCATGGTGCTGCTGTCGGTGGCCACCAGCATCGATGCACTGGCCGTCGGCTTCAGCCTCGCTGTCATCAACGTTTCCATATGGATGCCCGCTCTCATTATCGGCATCGTGGCCGGCGCCTTCACGACAGCCGGATTGCATCTTGGGAAGGCCATCGGCACGACACCCCGCCTGAGCCGCTATGCGGAAGCCCTTGGCGGTATTGTCCTCCTGCTCATCGGTCTCAACATCCTCCGGGAGCATCAGGCGCTGGCGTTTATCTTTTGAGGAACACTGCAAAAAGTGCGTGCGGAGATTAGAAATTAACCGTATAGGATAACCGGATTGATTTCATTTTCCATGTTGCTTATCGTAAGAGCAGATTTTATAAATCGGCGTCAAACGCTTGCGCATAGCCCGTCAATTCGACATATCCCGATCCTTTGATGGGACGCGTTTTTCGTTTCCCCCGGCATGATACACTCCCCTCCCAGTAGGTGATGCCCGTGCTCTCCATTGTTTGCATTTCCTGGTCCGCCAGATTGGATGATACCTCCAGAGAAATGGATAAAGGGGATATTGTCATTTCCCATTTAGAAGGGTAGACCGCTTTGGACTTTTTGCTTTGCCAGGTTTGACGTACGCTGATTTTGAAATCGTCAGCGGACAAATGACGTGTTCGGCCATCGGACGCCACAAACGTTCCGCTGGATGCTTTATGCAAAATACCGCCCGGTTCCCGCAATAAAAAAATCATTATTTCCGTCTGATCCGAAAGCTGAAGACTGAACCAGTCCCATCCGACAATACCGGGCTCCAGGGGTGCAGTACTGAACTCATGATCCATCCAGCTAAGACCTTTTACCGGAAATGTTTTGCCTTTTAGCGTCAGGGTTCCTTCTGAATTGAGGCGGGTAAATGAATAATAGCAACTGCCCCTTTCGGCAGTGGACCCTTTCCGGCTGTATCCACCCAGTCCATGAAAAACCGGCTGTTTCGCAGGGAACAGGTTGAGTTGATAAGCAAATTTATCGGTTTTGGCTTGAATAACATGCAGATTGGCCGCAATACCTGCAGACCAGTTTTTTAAATAAATGACGGTCTTTTCCTTTTCCTGAATCACGCCTGCCATGCCCAGCGCATTCCGTGCAACATCTTCAGCCTGCAGATGTATTTTGCCGGACATGTCGGTGACGGCGGCATGCCCCACATATATTTGCTGCGTCCGCCAGGCTGAATGGGGAACCGGCCATCCGTTTCTATCTTCCAATGGGCTGATCTGACTTCTGAAGAATGTCAACTGAAAGCCGAAACGCCGCCCATCGTTTCCCGCGAGATTTCCGGTATAGTACCACCACTCCGTTCGATATCCCGCATGCGCGCCATGATCCCTTGGGAATGAAAAATTACAGGGAGCCGTTACCGACAGGAAACCATTATCCGTCTCTGCGTTCACGAATCCGCGCAGAACAATCAACCCCATCAGCAGTGCAAATAGTTTTAACCGTATATGTTTCGTATGGATTTTCATTCAGTTTCGTTACAATCGTTTTTCGGTTTGATAATTATAACGGCCGTCAACGTATCGTCGCTTTCGCGAACGCAAACCATATTTTTTTAAAAAAGTTACCACTCCCGAAGCAGTGTTGCCGGAGGTTCGCGAAAAACCAGTTTTACCGCCGGCAATGCGGCAGCCAATGCGACCAGCGCAATTAAGGGACCAGACAACATGAATGCTCCCCAGTCGATTCCATAGAGAAATGTCCAGCCAAACGATTGCCGGTTGATTACAAAAATTAAAATATGCGACAGGGCAAATCCGCACATAGCGCCAAACAGTTCACCCAGTACCACCAGAAAGGCGGCTTCCCAAAAAATGATGGCGCGGATTTGATTAAAATCGGCGCCAATGGCAAACAGTGTATTGAGCTGTCTTGACCGTTCAAGCACCAATACAGCCAATGTTGTTGCAATACCCAACGCCGCAATCATCAACGCAATCAATAAAAGTACTGAAGTGACGGCAAAGGTTTCGTCAAAAATCCTCAGGATGGCCCCCCTGAGACGACTCCCAACAATAATATCAATTTGATCACCGAATCGCTGAATCATGTCGTTGCGCAATTCAGATGCGGCAATATCAAGAGCGTCTCTTTTCTCCTTAAAGAAAATCCGCATACCGGACCACTGAACAGGGTGGTACTGTTTGCCAAAGTGAATCAGGCTGAAAAAAACCGCCCCGCCCCGGGTGCGGTAGTCTCGAACAATACCCAGAATCGGCAAGCTCACCTTTGAACCCTCAACCTGCGCCTCAAAAATATCGCCGATGCTCAAACCGGTTCGGTTGGAAAACACCTCTGATACGACGACACCCTCACCATCCACCAATTTTTGTTGGATGATTTTTGGATTTCCCTCCAGCCATAAAAAAGAGCCATAACGCATAAATCCTACCATATCCGTGAGATCAAATTCATAAGGGAGATTTTGATACATCAGGCTAAACCGTCTGTTGGGAACGATATCGATAAGGGACCCGTATGTTTTCAGTCCCTGGATAATTTGATCCGGAATCGGATATCGGAACTGGTTGACATCTCCCATTTTTGCCGTTATGAACAAATCCCCCTGAATGGTCTGGTAGGTCCACGATTCTACGGTTTGACGGAAACTATATATCATGATGACCAAAGAGACAAAAAGAGCAACGGCGGTTAAAAGCGCGCCAACGGATACAGCTGTTCTCTTCCCGCTGTCCCTGACATATCGGCCGGCAAGATAAGCGGAAATCCCGAACCGTTTAAGCAGTATGGGTGAAAATACCTGCCCTGCTTTTTTGAGCGCCCAAGGCACATTGAGTGAAAAACCTGCAAAAAGCAGCATAATTGAAAAATACCCCGCCAAAGGCATATTCAATACGGCAGGGAGCCGCGACAATGGAAAGACCAGAAGAATGCACAATAAACCCAAGGTTGCGGAATGAGTTGCGGACATATGAAGTCGCGTACCGATCTGTGAAATCTCCAATGCCTCCTTCGGCGAAACATTCATGGCTTCTTTAGCGGGCTGATAAGCTGCCAGTACGGAAACGAAAAGCGTTACACCAAAACTTAACAGAAGTTCCCATAAATCAAGAGAAAGGCGCTCCGCCTGGACCCGGACAAAAAGCGTTGCAATGGTTTGGCTGACCCCCCCAATCAGATATTTGATCAACGAACCGCTGATGGGAATAGCCAACAACCAACCAACCACACCGAAAAAAGCGCCTTCGACCAGGAAAATAAAAAATACATGGGCGCGAGACGCTCCAGTTGAAAGTAATACGGCCAACTCATGGCGACGGGCAGCCGCATTAAAAGCCACAAGGCTATAAACCAAAAACATGCCCACAAAAAGAGATGCAAAACTCAAAACAGAAAGATTGAGTTGATAGGAGCGGATCATCATACGACCGCTTTCCTTACTTGCATCCGGGGAATTTAAGACGATGCTTTCCGGCAGTATCTCCCGGAGGGCCGTCATGTCTTTTGAAGAGAATTCGGGACTGAACCTCAGATCGATACGGTCGACCTTTCCAATCAACCCTGTAAATTCCTGGAATGTTGCAATGTCGGCAATGGCTATTCGCCCTCCTTCCACCAGGGATAGGCCCTCGCGATTCATGATTCCGACGATTTTAAATTTCGCATTTTGGAATGTATGTTCGAATATGAAACTCTCACCCAAAGCACCTTTGATTTCATCGGTCAGGGTTTTTCCCATTATCACGGTATATGGTGTTTTCAGCAGTTCCATCCATGCTGCGGCGTCCTGATCATCTCCGGATGTTTTTTGAACGGTCCAGTTTCGAAAAGGACGATCCAGGATAGGATCGAAACCGATTAATAAAAAAGGTGCCATGTCCCTGGATGCGATTTTTGTATAGGTGGTGAGTAAGGGTGAAGCATGCTGTATTTCGGCCTGTTGCAGCAGTTGGGCAATCAAATCTTCAGGAACATACCCGCCCGGTTGCGTTAACACCTTGTCCGCCTTGCCGGCGATCATGTCCATGCTTTTGGTAAACGATTCGAGGGATGCACTGACGGAAAACCGAATACTGGTAAACACGGCCGTTCCCAAAGCAATCCCCAGCAAAACCGTTAAGGCTCGTCCGCTGTGCTTTCGCATATTTCTCAAACTGAACCATACAAAGAGCCTAAAAAAGAAAATCACATGTCTCATACCGGACCTGCAATCAAGCCGTCTTTTAGCAAAATGATTGCCGTTGCCATACCATCGGCAAGGGCGCTGTGAGTTGCGATAACAATGGTTCGCCGCATCTCCCGGTTGAGCTTCCCGAATAATTCAATAACAATTTGCCCATTTCGGGAGTCGAGATTGCCGGTGGGCTCATCTGCCAGTATAATTTCAGGATCATTAATGAGGGCGCGCGCGATGGCGGTTCGCTGCATCTCACCGCCTGAAAGCTGAGCCGGTAGGTGTTCGAGGCGATTGCCGAGACCGAGCCATTCCAAAAGGCCGGCGCCCTTGGCACGGCTTTTCTGCAGGTCTTTGCCGGCCAGAAGTGCCGGAAGACACGCATTTTCAATCACGCTCAACGTCGGAAGCAAATTAAACGATTGGAATACCATGCTTACCACTTCCCGGCGGAAACGCGTAAGGTCTTTATCCGGAGTTTTCACAAGATCGTAGTTCGCGACATGCAATTCACCACCGGTGGGTCGATCCAAACCGGCCAGGAGGGACAACAACGTGCTCTTTCCTGAACCGCTGTTGCCTTTCAACACCACCAGTTCCCCGGCTTGAATCTCCAAATCAACGTCTTTGACACCGACAACCTCGCTTCTTCCCATGGCGTACATGCGGCTGAGTCCACTGGCTGAAATTACAACGGGCGCTTTCCTGTGATCCTTATTCATCATTACACCTCTAAACTTCCGCTCATTCGGCAAGCCAGAATTTGACCGGTTTCATCCGCCAGATATTCGGCAGCTCGTTGAGAAATGGAGTCTCCTACGACATATTCCTCATCCACGATAACATCCGCGCCCGCTTTTTCAAGCTCCCAATAGGAACGGTGATATCGGCAACGGGAAATGATGCCGAGCTGAGGCGCCAGATGACGCATGGCGGTAATGACACGTCGGGAAGTCCCCGGGTCCGGAATCGTAATAACCGCAAGACATGACCTGAGAATCCCGCTGTGCAGCAACACGTCCTCCTGTGAAGCATCCCCGATATGAACAGTGAAGCCTTCTTTTCTGGCCGCTTTTATACTCTCGGGGTTTATCTCGAGAATGGACGGCATGATCGATTTTGCCTTTAAGACATGCGCCACGCTTTGACCTGCCGGTCCGAAACCGACGATCAGCGGATGGAGTTTCCCGTCATCGATGCCCTGCATTTCCTGATCGGCCATTTTCGACTTAAAAAATAACGTTCTGACAATGAAATCGGCCAGGGGCTGCGCATAACTCACCATGTAAGGTGCAAAAAACATCAGACCGATGATGATGGATATCATCAAATTGGACATATTTTCATTCATCAGGCCTATATTTTTGGCTGCCGCTGCCAGGACAAAAGAAAATTCACCCACCTGTCCCAGGGTAATGGCGGAAGAAAGAGAATGGCGGGCATCAAACCTGAATAAACGGCAGACACCGAACGTCACAATAACCTTGATGATGAATATGCCGCACATACCGAGAAGGATCAAGTGAACATGGGTGAACATCCAGGCAGGTTTGGCAAGCATGCCGATGGATGTAAAAAAGAGCGTCACCATGATAATCCGTAATGAACCGATGTCCGCACTGATTTGCGTTGCAAAGGGGGATTCTCCCAGGATAATCCCGGCAATAAATGCGCCCAATGCCGGCGATATGCCCAGCTGGTGAGAAAACCAGGCTGAACCTAAAGCAATACTTACAGCCAGCAGAACCGTCAATTCTCGATTCGGGAAAACGCCCTTGGTATAAAGGATTTTGGGAATGACATGGTACAGGAGAACATAAAGAACCAGCGCCAGTCCCACAGAAGCTGCTGCAAGTTTCAACAGATGAATGCCGATACTTCCCGGCTGAATCCCCGGAGCTAAAAGTGTGACCAGTATCACCAGCGGGACAATGGCAATGTCCTGGAGCAATAGTATACCCAGGGATGTCCGGCCCCTTATCGAGTCGATTTCAGAACGATCAACCAGGATACGAAGCACGATGGCGGTGGAGCTCAATGCTACCAAAGCACCCAGTGTAAGGGCTTCCCTCCAGGAAGCAAAGCGGCTTGTCACGGCCATCACAAGGACAATGGTGGCGACAACCTGGAGGCTGCCGCCTCCCAGGGCCATAACACCTAGTCGTCGCAGGCGCTGGAAAGAAAATTCCAGCCCAATGGAGAAAAGAAGCAGTGACACGCCGATCTCGGCAGTATTGGCCACTGCACTGGCGTTGAACAGCATGGGGCCGAGTATGGCACCGGCTAAAAGGTATCCGATAATATTGCTCTGCCGAAACCTTTGGGCCACCGAGCCCAACAAAAAAGCGATCCCCAGCAGCAGAAATATCTCCATTATAAAATACCATAAGTTCATGACGATTCCTTTTTAATCGTGAGGTTATTACCTGGATCATGAACTTATTATTTTATCATTTTTATTTTCCTGCTGAAAGGAATTTAATATAAACATTTGACTGCCATCCTGTTTAAAACCAGGACGCTGGCAAATGTTTATTTTTACATCTCAAAACCTCTTTCTCCGTGAATGGCGTTGTCAAGTCCTTGAACCTCGCTGTCCGGATCCACCCGAAGACCGTTGGTGACAGCGCGTGTGATAAAAACAATGATGAGCGTTCCAACAGCCGAAAAAGCCGCCGTCCCCATGATCGAAACAATCTGTATCCAAAGCTGACCCGGATTTCCGTGAATGAGACCCTTTGCGCCTTCAGTGACGGCCGGATTTGCAAAGATACCGGTTGCAAGCGCACCCCAACAACCACAAACACCATGTACGCCAAAGGCATCCAGCGAATCATCATAGCCCATTTTTTGTTTTAGAACGGCAACACTGAAAAATCCAATGATCCCCGCCAGCAGACCGATGACCAATGACGCCGGCAGTGTTACAAAGCCGGCCGCCGGCGTAATGGCAACCAGTCCTGCGACAGCACCCGACGCTATACCGAGAACCGTCGGCTTTTTATTTACTACCCAGTCTGTAAACATCCATGCCATGGCAGCCATGGCAGCCGATGTGTTCGTTACAAGAAATGCGGACCCGGCAATACCGTCGGCAGCCAGCTCACTTCCTGCATTAAACCCGAACCAGCCGAACCATAACAAGGCCGCACCCAGACTTGTCAGCGCGATACTTGATGGAAACATGGCCTCTTTCCCATATCCTTTACGTTTACCCAAAACCAGCGCCAGCACAAGACCGGCAACACCTGCATTGATATGGACCACGGTTCCACCTGCAAAGTCAAGCGCTCCCATGCCGCCCATCCAGCCGCCGCCCCACGCCCAATGAGCAACGGGTGAATAAATAAACGTCACCCACAATATTGTAAAAACCACCCACGATGAAAATTTCATCCGGTCGACAATGGAACCGATCACCAGCGCAACGGTTATGCCGGCGAAAGTCATCTGAAACAATACAAAAACATAGGTGGGAATGGTTCCGGAAACACTGTTTACGCTGATGCCGGATAGAAAAAAGTGTTCCAACCCGCCGATAATGCCTGCATGGGATGAACCAAAGGCCAGTGAATAGCCCCACATCATCCATACAATGCTCGCGAGACAATATGACACAAATGTCATGGCGATGGTATTCAGCAGATTTTTTGAGCGGGACATCCCCCCGTAAAAAAGCGCAAGCCCCGCAGGCGTCATCATCATCACAAGCGCCGTAGCAACAATGATCCATGCTGTATCACCGGTATCGATGGCGCCCCCCCCTGCAACAGCAGACCCGACAGAAAGGAAAAATATGCCGACTGAAACCAAACTCGTTCGTAGCTTCATGAAATACTGCCTCCTTTATCCAGCTCAAGTTGCGTGAATCGATAATTATACAGCTCATCGCAAATGGTGTGCCATAACCAGCCGGTTTCAATGAAATCGGCAGCATTCAATTGATATCATAAGCTATTTTTCCTGTGGAAAATACATAGTCTTGCTCACAAATATGTCTTGCACATCGCATTTATGACATTTTTGTAGTATAAATATTATCAATATACATATTTGTTATATTAATGCCGATAAGTTCGTAAAATTGCGCTCACTGTTGCGGTTCAAGTTCTGAAAAAAATAAAGCCCTTCAAACTCGAATAAGTCTGAAGGGCTGCACCCTGTTTACTTGGCCCCTTGAAAACACCGTATGATCCGTTCAACGCAGATATTTCGGTTATGTATCCAGGGGCAGGTCTTCTGGCTCCCCAGCCCTTTCAGCAGCCTTCCCATTTCGCTTTTGCAAAACAGTGGCTTAGGTCGGCTGAAAAGGTTCTCCCCCGGCGTTCACCGGGAAAAGCAGGGTTACAGCGGCGGGACCGCTCCCGATTTGCACGGGATTCCCTATTAAGCCGTAACGGCACCTAACATGCTGCAACCATAGAAGGAATGGATAATGCAGAAATAATCTTCTGAAAAAATTTGGATGAACTGCTGATCCCTACGCTTGTTCATCCGGAGCGGTAGGTGGCGCTTTCTTTTTTTCTTTCTTTTCCTTCTTTGCGGAAGCACCCTTGGCGATCTTTGCTGGCGCCTTATCAGGGGCGTTCTTTTTGGCAGCCAGTTTTTCTGTTTTGGTTTGGACTTTATCAGCATTCAGCTTCTCCTGAGCGGCAATACAGGATAGGCGGTAATTTGCTTTGCGGATGTTGCCCCTCATTTTTTTGACCAAGCTGTCGCGATTAATCGCGACGACGTCCAAACCTTTCTCTTTGAAAAAGGATATACGGGCTGCAAGTTTATCACCGGTGGCTTCCTTCTGACTTTCCAAATATCTCTTTGCTTTGAGATTCATTGTAAATTTTCCTCCTGCTTCATAGTATAAGCTTGTTTACATATCGAGAACGGCATTCAACTCTAAATCGTAGCAGCTGTCAAATAGAATATAATAAAAAGAAAAGCATCACGACGGGATGCCGTATCTTTTCAATTTACGCCAGAGTGAAACCCGGTCGATACCCATACCGGCAGCGGCCCTGGTCTTATTCCCGTCGTATTTTTCAAGCATCCACCGGATATAACGCATTTCTTGCTGTTCGAGGGTCGGGACGTCCGATGAATTGAAGCGGTAGGTTTCGATGGACAAATTTCTCAGATAATCCGGCAGCGTTGCGCTGCTGATGGAAGGGCCGTTCTCCAGTGCAACGGACCGCTCCATGACATTTTCCAGCTCGCGCACATTTCCCGGCCAACTGTAGGCTCGCAGCAGGTCCATCGCATCCGGATCGATTCCGCTGATCTCTTTGTGCATCGCCTTGCGTTTCAATGCCAAAAAGAAATTGGCCAACAGCGGGATATCGCCTTCACGCTCGATCAGCGGCGGCAACCGCACGGTGATCACGTTGAGCCGGTAATACAGGTCTTGACGAAACTGCTTGCGTTCAACTTCTTCTTTCAAGTCGCGATGGGTCGCGGAGATAAAACGGACGTCCGTCGGTCGCGGGGTTACGCCGCCGACCCGCAGTACTTCCCGGTCCTGTATGACCCGGAGCATTTTGAGCTGCATGGACCGGGGCATGTCGCCGACTTCATCTAAAAACACCGTACCGCCTGCCGCCGTTTCCAGCAGCCCCGGTTTCTCCCTGCTGGCACCGGTAAAAGCCCCCTCCTCGTGACCGAAGAGTTCGTTGGCCATCAGCTCCTCGGTAAAGGAGCCGCAGTTGAAAGCTACAAAACGTTTGCCGGACCGGCTGCTCAACTGATGGATGGTCCGTGCCACAAGCTCCTTGCCGGTACCGCTCTCCCCCAGAATGAGCACGTTGCTGTCGGCTGGAGCAATTTGCCGTACGGTTTTCAGCACATTTTTGACGGCCTGGCTTTCCCCGATGATAATCGGGGCGGTTCCGGCCTCTCTGAGCGTTTCCCTGAGTTGCATGTTTTCGAGTTGCAAGCGCCGTTTGAGAAGGGCCTCGGCCGCCACTCGGCGTACCATATCTATCTTGAACGGCTTTGCGATGTAATGATAGGCGCCGGCCTGCATGGCGTTGACCGCCGAATCGACGGTTGCGTATCCGGTGATCATGATGACTTCGGTCAGCGGGAGGTGTTTGCGACTCTGAACCAGCAGGGTCATGCCGTCGACGCCTTTCATCCTCAAATCGGTAATCACCAGATCAAAGCTTTTGCTTTTGATCAGATCCAGTGCCTCCGCACCCCCGGAAGCCGCTGTGACGACGTACCCCTCTTTTTCCAGGATATGGACAAGATTTTTGCGGGCGATATCTTCATCTTCAACAACGAGTATGCTTTCTTCAGACTGTTGCGGCATCACAGACTCCGACCGGTAGATAGACGGTAAAGGTTGTGCCTTCATTCAGCTTGCTTTCCGCTTCGATCCGTCCGTTATGTTTTTGCACAATCCCATGACAGATGGCCAGCCCCAGCCCTGTGCCCTCCTGATCGAGAATGCCTTCGTACGTTCGCATCTGGCCTTTGGTATCACTGGAAATTTCCTTGGTTGAAAAAAAAGGATCGAAAATTTTGGAGATATATGCTTCGGGGATACCCTTGCCCGTATCGCGAACCTGAAAACAAAACTCCCGCGGGTTGTGCGGGAAAGCCTTGATGGTAATCTTCCCGCCGTTTTCAATGGCATGCAGGGCGTTTAGAATCAGGTTCAGCAGCACCTGCTGGATTCGGCGGGAATCAATTTCTCCGCAGATTTCGTCGGGGATGTCGGCAACCAGGGTAACGTTGGCGGGTATTTCGCCTTTAATGAGTTTGAGGGTGTCCTCTACCAGTTGTTTGAACAAAACCGGTTTGACGCTGAAATTGCGCTGGCGGGAAAATTCCAGCAGCGCCCGGACGATGTCGCGCGCACGTTCCACCTGTTTTTCGGCGTCCGTCAGGAGTTCCCGCTTGTAAGTCAGATCGTCATCTTCCAGTTCTTCCAGTAGGATCTGTACGGAGGTGTAAATGTTGTTGAGTGGGTTGTTCAGCTCGTGGGCCACTCCGGAGGTCAGGGTCCCCAAAGCAGCCAGTTTTTTTGCCTGGATAAGCTGTTCGCTGCGCTGATTCAACATCTTGATCATGTTGTTCAGACTGCCGACCAGAGATTCGAACTCGACACCTGCGGCAATGGCCGGGATATTATCATAATTGCCTGAAGCGATATCGCTGACGGCGTTTTCAAGCGTTTTCAACGGTCTGTTTACATTCAGCATAAAAAAAAGAATCGCAATCACAAACAGCAGAAAAATGCCGCCCAAAGCGGCAAATTGATAGATTTTGGAATCGTAAATGAGCCGGTTGATGGTTAGGCGTTCATTTTTGACCATCTTTTCGGTTTCTTCGGTAATTTTGCGGCCCAGAACCGGAATCATCTGCTGGTCGCGGGCCACGGCTGCGGATTTCTCCGGCGCTTGCGGCAGCGGGTTGCTCTCTTGATAGACGCGCAAGAGATGCAAAAGCGAATGCTCGTAATTCCCCAGGTTTTTGAGCCTGTCATGGAGGTCGGTGGCCGCAGTGTACGCGGCGTCGTTGGCAATAACTTCCTCGAGCTTTTTTTGGGCCTGGTGGATAAAAGTAATGGCATTCTCAAGGTGCTCGCTGTTGAGGGTCAGAAAGTAGTTTTTTTCAAAGCGACGGGCTTCCAGAATAACGTTCAGCAGATCTTCCTTTTTTTCGATGATGCGCAGCTTGTGATTGATGAGATTGCTGTTGTAGTAATTCAAAAGCCAGATAATGCCGCCGGCCAGCATATATGCCGTGAAAATGAGGATGATTTTTTTTCGAATGCTTATGCGCATATTTCAACAAATGCCGTTACGGCGGCTTTGACGATGGGAAAAGGCGGCTTTTTTCTCAAACATAGTAAGGCACCTCGATGTCACAGATGATCTCCTTTACATCGGGAATTTTCTTCACTGCAGACGTGATCTCCCGATATAAATCGTTCCGGATTTGCGTTTGAATCTGCTGCTGCATCTCCGGGCTGGTAAAATCCGTGATCTTGATCTTCTGGCCCTTGACTTTGATATGAACGCTGCCGTCCCTGCAGGTGACTTCGTCGGCGCTGCAGATCCCGTTGATGACGGCACTGACATGGCTGCACAGGGCCAGGTCGTACAGCGCGGTCCTGGACACAGTCGTCGCTTTGAACGTGTCGCTCTTGGCCGCCGTGCAAATAACGTCACAGGCGTCCTGAATCCTCAACCGGCCGATATGCAGTACCATATCATAAAACTGCGGATTGCTCATGTCTTTTTTGTAAATGTAGTGATACCATTCAGCCCGTTCATTGTCCTCCTGTTCGATGAGGTGCAGCGCGACATCCCGGGAAACCTTTTTCTGGCGTTGAAGGAAGGTCACGCGATCTTCCATGTCGGCCATTACCCGGATCTTCAACACGTGCGAAATACCGGGCAGCAGAATGTGACCGGCATAACCGTGATAGACGATATTATCCTTTTTGGCATGTTCCATCAGGGCGGTACGGATGAAATCGAGAAAGTGTCGCCGGGCGTGGGTAATACGTTCGATCAGACCGGGGGCGCCGTGGAGAGTCTCCGCCAGCTTTTTCTCGGGGATGTTGAAGGATTCGGATGCCTCCAGGAGCACTTCCTGGCTGATGCATTCATAACCGAGTGCCGCCGCCACCCGCTCGGCAATTTCTCTGCCGTGGCTGAAGCACCCTCTTGAAATTGTAATAATTGCCATGTGAAAAAAACCTCTCTTTTCATACCACCGCAACCCCGCGCAGCCCTGGACGGCAAGGCTGCGCGGGGTTGCGGTGGTTGATCTATTAAATTCCGTAAAAGAAGTAAAGGATTGACAGTTCGACGCTCAAAAAAATAACGGTCATGATCAGGCCGGCTTTGGCATAATCCAGGGTTCGATAACCGCCGGGCCGCATGACCAGGGCGTTGACCTGATGCGTGGGCAGCACGAAGGTGTTGGACGCCGACAACCCGACCACCAGGGCCGCCATGCGCGGATCAGCTCCGGCAATGACCGCCATGTTCATGCACAGGGGCACCAGCAGCACGGTTGCGCCCACGTTTGAAATCACCAGGGTAAAAAAGGAGGTCATGATGCCTACAGCGGTCAACAGCAAGATGGGAGACGGCTGTCCCAGCAGCCCCAGTATCTGGTTGGCGATAAAGGCCGCGGTGCCGGTTTTTTCAAAGGCCATGCCAAGCGGAATGAGACCCGCCAGCAGAAATACGGTCATCCAGTCGACCGCCCGGTAGGCCTCGTCGATGTTGAGCACCCCACTGATGATCATTCCCAGGGCGCCCGACATGAGGGCCACCGAAAGCTGAATCTTGAAAAAAATGATCTGGGCAAGTGAGACCGCCAGCCATAAAATGGCCAGTTTTGCTTTCTGGGGCCGCATGATTTCGCCTTCGAGCGGCGTCGCGAAGGTCAGCGCTCGTGGCTGCGGCCTGTTCTTGAGAATATGAAACCGCTCCCAGGGCCCCTGCAGAAGCAGGGTATCACCCATCTGGAGCTGAATGTGGGTCAGACCGCTGTAATAGATGCGTTTGCCTTTGAACAGGGCGACTGGATTGAGCTGGTAAAGATCCTTGAAGTTGACTTCGTTCATGGTTTTGCCGACCAGCTCCGACCGGGGTGAAACCACGGTTTCAGCCATGCCCGCATTGGTTCGGGAAAGGCTTTCGCCAAATGTATTCAGGCTTTCTTTGAGCGTCCAGCCATACTCCGATGCGAGCTGCCTTACATTTTTTTCCCTGCCCACCACGGCGATGTCGTCATTGGCGGCAATGGGGCTGTAGCTTCTGGGAACGAAATTTTTTTCCTTTTTGTCCGCGTGGTAGACGGCTACGACGGTGACGAGAAATTTTGTCCTTATGTCAAGTTCGGAGAGTGTGCGCGGACCGTTGAAGTTTTCCGGCACCAGCAGTTCGAAGGTGCTGCCCAGCGCCTTATACTCTTCCATCAGCGAAGCCGTTACGCCCTTGTCAGCCTCCCCCTTGGCGGCCGGCAGGACAAAACGGCCGAACAAAACGAAATAGAGGATGGCGCTTCCCAGCAGACAGATTCCGATGGGCGTCTGGGTGAAGAGACCGAAGGGTTCCAGCTTTTCACCGCCGAGAACCATCAGGTCGTTCAGCAGAATCGTGGGGCTGGCGCCGACAAGCGTGATGGTCCCGCCGATAATTGCGCAAAATCCCATGGGCATGAGGATACGCGAAACCGGGACATTCATCCTTTTTGCGATCCGCTGTGCGGCCGGTAAAAAAAGCGCGGCCGCGCCGATATTCTGCATCATGCTCGAAATGATGCCCACAGCACCTGAAATCAGCGTAATGACGCGTTTTTCGCTTTTGCCGGCAAAGCGAATTATCGGGCCGGCAACTTGATTCATCACGCCCGTTTTGTCCAGTCCGGCGCCGATGATGATCACGGCGATGATGGAGCAGACCGCATTGCTGCTAAGCCCCACAAAGGCGTCTTTAGGTGAAACGAGGCCGATTAGAGGAAGCAGCACCATCATGATAATGCCGACGACGTCAACCCTCACCCATTCAAAAACAAAGAGAACGATTACAAAAACAAGCACGATCATAGTTAAAATCATGTCAGGTGCCATCCATGAAGCTCCTTATTAATTATTATTTCCTGAAAGTGTAGCAGAGGCCTGCGGCAATCAGGACAAGCGCAACAGACATAAAAAAATGTGCATCCATCTCATCATCCTTTCCTGAGAGCAACACACGGCCGGATATCCGCCGGTCGACCCCGTTTCGCAAGGGCATCGCACCGGTGAATGTCCGGCCGTGTGTTGCTTCATCAGCTCAGTGCTTGCTCATCAGTGCATTGAATAGACAAAGACTTCTCTGCGCGGGCGATTGTCCTTGGCGATACGATCGACCGCTTCCGCGGGCTGTACATCGGATATGACAAACTCGATATCCGCGTATTCCCGCTGTATTTCTTCCAGGGCCTGGTCCGGCTCGCTGAAACGGACCAAATGGGTAAAATGGATACCCGTTTTTTCCGCGGCCCGTTGAAATTCTGCAACATTTTCCCGGGCCAGGCTTTCGAATTGCTCACAGAGTTTATTCTGGGAAGCGGAAAAAAGCCTAAACGTGTCGCAGGAGAGCGGCGCCGTGCTCAAAGCCAGGATCTCGTAAGACATCCGCTGGGCCATTTCGAGGGCATAATCGACAATTTTGGGGGAAAAGGTGCTTTCCCTCCCCATGACCAAAAGCCTGGCGGAAGTTTCCGCAGCGCTTTCAGCAGGTGCAAACACCGCCTGAAGCGGAGCCGGCTGACCTGCCTGTGCATAGGTAATGGCCTCCTGATATTGGTCCATACGACCGGCAAAATGCCGTGCCCGGTCTTTGATCCTCCCGAAAATGTTCGCCATTTCAAACCTCCTTCTCGCCTAAATGTATTTTGAGCATTCAGCCCCTCACGAATACGAGGGGTGTTGCCAGCTTGCTCCCGATACGGCGGGCCAATGCCCGCTGCTGGTTATCGGCTGACCACCGCAACCCGCCGGATGCAGGCGGCGTGTCGTAGATGGTTAAAACCACGTCAGGATGCTTCTCCACGTATCGAATGATTTCTTCTTCCGGATCGCCCGGCGTGACCACAAAATGATAGTCGATAGGCGTGCGCGCCAGGTTCGGACCGGGGTCCTTGAAATTGTTTCCTGCAAAATCTCTCAACGCTTCGGCCATATCGTGCTCCCCGGCCTCGGAAAACGTCACCGAGACCATGGCGTCTTCGAATAAGCTATTCATCTGCCGCAGGCCTGTTTTGATTTTTTTAAGATATCTTCGATAGCCTCGCTGCCGGATAATATGGACAACATCCAGCCCGGCACGAATAGGTCTGCAAAACTTGAGCGCAAATTGGAGCGCCTTTTGGTCCGGTGGCATGCTGCCAATGGCCAGTAGTATCTTTTTCATGATTTTGGCTCGGCAATTTCTGTTTGAATTTGGATCAAATCCTCATCACGGGCCGCGAAGCGACCTGCTGCCGGATCTTCTCTGCCGTAATCCGGGATCGTCGCAAAGGTGTTTCACTCATGATGGTGCGGGCCGTTTTCCAGTCGTTCGCTTCGGCGAAGGCCACCGCCACCATCAACCGCTCAAAGGCATCCATCATTTTTTTTATCGCAAACATGTCAAATCTCCTCCTCGATATTGGGTGTTTTAAATTTATTTTTACCGCCCTAATAATCAAAGTTCGTGCCACATGCGGAAAAAAGTATATAACTAATTGATATATATTATTATTATATGAGTGTTAGTGGTATTTCAAAAATTTAAAAACCGTTACAATTTGCAATGGTATTATCCGCCATGTCAAATAAGCATTGATTAACAGGTAGTTATGTACTGTTGCCGGAGAAGCGAACAGCGTTGCAGATCGCAACGAAATCCAGGCAAACCAACACGTCGAAACAATTTTGCATCGGCCGGTTATTTGTGGTATTCAGTCTTTGGTGTGTCTTGCAGCCGATGTTTTTCCTGGCGCGACCATGCCCTTCGGGTAAAAGAAAGGGTAATCATGCGAATTTTCAAAAAAGAAGACGTGCAGGGGGCAGGAAGCAGCGAACTCGATGAGCTGCGCAGGACGGTTGGCGATGCCGGTCTGCCCGGGGATGTTGAAAAGGCTGCCCAAAAGGAACTCGACCGGATCGAGAAAATGGGGCCGGCCAGCGCCGAATACACGATAGGTATCAACTATATTGATTTTGTGGCCAGTCTGCCCTGGCTCAAATCCACCGAGGACCGGCTGGACCTCAAATCGGCGGAAGCGATTCTGGATGCCGAGCACTTCGGCCTTACGGAAATAAAAAACCGCATTCTGGAACACCTGGCCGTCAGGATACTGCAAACGTCACACCGCGAAAAGATGCTGGTGGTGGACGACGAAAAAATCACGCGTATGAATCTTGAGCATGTCCTTTCAAAGGAGGGCTACGATGTCGTGGTTGCCGCCGATGGATCCGATGCGCTGGCGCTTTTGGAAAAAAACAGATTCGACGTTATCCTCACCGATTTAAAAATGGAAAAAGTCGACGGTATGGAGGTGCTCGGGAAGGCCAAGGAGAAAGATCCGTCCACGGAGGTCATCATTATCACCGGATATGCCACGGTGCCTACGGCGGTCGAGGCCATGCAGAAGGGATCGTATCACTTTCTGGCCAAGCCGTTGAAACTGAATGAAATCAGGTCCACCGTCCAGCAGGCATTATCCCGCAAACACGGCCGGTTCGAATCCCGCGGTTCGGTGCTTTGTTTTGCCGGGCCGCCCGGAACGGGAAAAACCTCGCTGGGGATGTCCATCGCCAGGAGCATGCACCGCAAATTTACGCGAATCTCTTTGGCGGGCATGAAGGATGAAGCCCAGCTCAGAGGGCATCGGCGAAGCTATGTAGGCGCTCTGCCCGGAAGAATCATTCAGGAAATCAGGCGCTGTGATACCCGCAACCCGGTCTTCATGCTGGACGAGTTGGACAAGATCGGCCAGGATTTCAAGGGCGATTCGGCTGCCGCCCTTCTGGAAATCCTGGACCCGGAACAGAACACCCATTTCATGGACCACTATCTGGACATTCCTTTTGATCTGTCAAAAGTCATGTTTATCGCCACCGCCAATGCAGTGGACACAATTCCCGGCCCCCTGCTGGACCGTCTGGAGGTTTTGTGGCTTTCAGGGTATACGGACGTGGAAAAAACGCAAATCGCCTTCAATTATCTGATACCCAGAGAAAACCGCGCCGCAGGGCTTACCGATCCACCGGTCCGGTTTACCCCGGAAGCGGTGCGCAAGATAATTCGCGAATACACCCGGGAGGCCGGTCTGCGCGATCTGCAGCGACAGATTGCTTCGCTGTGCAGAAAAATAGCCCGCAACAAGCTGGATCCAAAAATAGGAATTGAGGATCTCCTGATTACCGAACAGCATGTTGAGACCCTTCTGGGACCCTGCCGGTTTTTCGTTGAGGTCGCGCATGCCAAAGACCGCATCGGCGTAGCGACCGCCCTTGCATGGACGGATGCCGGCGGAGAAATCGTTTTTATCGAAGCAACCAAAATGAAGGGTCGCAATCACCTTATCCTGACCGGATCGCTGGGCACGGTAATGAAGGAATCCGCCCAGGCGGCGTTGAGCTATATCCGCAGTCATGTCGAAGATTATGGAATAGCGGAGGACTTTTTCGAACAGCACGACATCCACATCCATATCCCGGCCGGTGCGATTCCTAAAGACGGCCCGTCGGCAGGTCTGCCGATCGCCATGGCGCTGTTGTCCCTGATTACCGGGCGGCCCTGCCGCCGCGATGTGGCCCTTAGCGGTGAGCTGACCTTGACCGGGCGCATACTGCCGGTGGGCGGTGTAAAGGAAAAGGTGCTGGCCGCCCATCGGGCCGGTGTAAAAACGGTTATATTTCCAGCCAAAAACAGTGCCAATCTGCAGGATATCCCCATCGAGATCGAAAATGAACTCACCATCTCTTCGGTCGAAGAATTGTACCAGGCAGTCGATCTGGTCTTAAAATAGCATTCCGCGTGCCCAGCGAAGCATGAAACTGTTTTTTTCTTTGGAACATGCTTTTGTTATGAAGAAATCCTTTAGCCGTTCTTTTGTTCGAAGTCCTTCATAAACTGACAGAGCTTCTCAACCGCTTCAATGGGTGTGGGATTGTAAATAGACGCCCGGCAACCGCCCACGGAGCGATGGCCCTTCAAACCGCCCATTTTATTTTCAAGGGCCTGCTGCACAAAGGCTTTTTCCAGATCTTCGCTGGGAAGGCGAAATGTGACGTTCATCATGGAACGGCTGGCGACTTCCGCCGTCCCCCTGTAAAAATCACTGTCATCAATCGTCTTGTAAAGCATACCGGCCTTTTTCAGATTGACTTCCTTCATTTTCTCCAATCCGCCGATGGTTTCTTCCAGCCACTTTAAAACCAGCTGAACCGTATAGACGGCAAAACACGGCGGCGTATTAAACATGGAATTCTTTGCTGCAAAGGTGGTGTATTTCAGGATGGTAGGCAGATCATCCGGCACCATTTTTAAGAAATCATCCCGAATGACGACAACACATACGCCGGCAGGTCCCATGTTTTTCTGCGCACCGGCATAAAACATTCCGAACCGGCCCGCATCAAACGGCCGGCTCAATATGTCCGAAGACATGTCCGCAATCAGCGGCACGCCGCCGGTATCGGGAAATTCAGCCCACTGGGTTCCTTTGATGGTGTTGTTCGACGTGATATGGGCATAGACCGCATCCCTGCTGAAGGGGATGTTCCTGGGTATATAAGAAAAATTCTTGTCTTCCGAAGACGCAACGACCTTGATTTGCTTGCCCTGAATTTCAGCCTCTTTAATGGCCTTGGTCGACCAGGTACCGGTGTTGACATAATCCGCTGACGCATCAGCGGCTAAAAAATTCATCGGTACCATGCAAAACTGTATGCTGGCGCCCCCCTGTAGAAACAGGACATGAAAGGTATCATCCAACCCTAAAAGACGCTTCAACCTTGCAACGGCATCGTTTATGACATCATCAAACCATTTTGACCTGTGACTGACTTCGGTAATAGACATGCCCGATCCCCTGAAATCAAGAAAGGACGCTTGAATTTCTTCCAAAACGCTTAAAGGCAGCGCAGCCGGACCCGCATTAAAGTTGTAGATTCGATTTGTCGTCATTTGAATGCCTCCATTTATTATTGAGAGTTAAGCTATCTTTTAGCGCTTATTAATATATTCTTCTTTTATTTGCACAGAAAGAAATCAAGATGTCAATCGGAAATAAATTTTCATGCTTCCTTTTTTGAAACTATCTATCGAATTATAATATTAGGGGGTGTTGCATGCCTCGTTGTGCTTTGGAGGCATGAAAATTTATGATAAATTGAGACGTATTGACAAAAGATATGATTCACCTTAATTGAAGAAGATGATAAAATAAATCCTAAAGCTTAAAACCGGATGAATTCGATTTTTTACGAATTCATCGGCAAGAGGAAATAGCCGACATGAACATATACCGATATCCATCCCTACGAGCGAACAAAAAAATCGCCGCCATTGAAAACAGGGCCATCGGATTCAAAAAGAAAGACATCAACGCTGTTTCACGCATACTGGAAAACGTCAGAAGAAAAGGCGATCGGGCACTGATTGAATACACCCATCGCTTTGACGATGCTGATTTAAGCGCTGATTCCATTCAGGTAACCCGCAAGGAGATGGAAACAGCCGCTGCGCAGGTGGATCGATCATTTATTCGCGCCTTGAATCGTGCTGCAAAGCAGATCAAGCAGTTCCATCAGCAGCAGGTGCAGGCATCCTGGATCAAAACGGATCGACCCGGCACACTGGTCGGGCAAATGGTATCACCGGTGGAAGCCGCGGGCATTTACGTTCCCGGCGGCAGAGGTGGAAAAACCCCATTGGTATCTTCGGTTTTGATGTGTGCGATTCCCGCAACCATCGCCGGCGTCAAAAAAATTGTCATGGTAACCCCGCCCACGCAAAACGGTTCCGTGGATCCGCATTTGCTCGTCGCTGCAAAAAAGGCGGGCGTTCACGAGGTTTATAAGATTGGAAGCGCCTGGGCTGTCGCGGCTTTGGCTTATGGCACGGAAACGGTTCCCAAAACCAATGTCATCGTCGGACCGGGAAATATGTATGTCACGCTTGCTAAAAAAATCGTTGCAGGCAACGTGGGTATCGATATGATCGCAGGCCCCAGTGAAATATTGATTGTCGCCGATGATGATGCAGTGCCTGAATATATTGCGGCCGATCTTCTTTCCCAGGCGGAGCATGATCCTTTGGCTTCTTCCATCCTGGTGACGACCTCGGAGCGGATTGCTGCCGACGTATCAACGGTTCTGAAAAACCAGCTGCGCAATCTCTCACGAAAGGATATCGTAGAAGCATCCCTGCGCAAGTATGGGACTATTCTGGTTGTTCCGGATATCTCAACAGCCATCGATGTTGCCAATCGCGTTGCGCCGGAACACCTGGAATTGCAGGTTCAAGACCCTTTCAGCTTGATCGGGTTGATTCAAAATGCCGGCGCCGTATTTATCGGTGATTATACACCCGAACCGGTGGGCGATTACATGGCCGGGCCAAATCATGTCCTCCCCACAGCCGGTACGGCACGCTATGCTTCCGCGCTCTCCGTCGATAACTTTGTCAAGAAAACCAGCCTGCTTCACTATTCAGCCGCTGCTTTTCGAAAAGAAGCAGCCGATATCATTCGCATCGCGGAAGTCGAAGGACTGGACGCTCATGCCCATGCGGTGAAGATCCGCTTAAAGAACGATCAGCATCACAAATAAAACTCTTTGCCCGGGGGGTAGCGCATACATGGCAGCGGAGCGATTGATTATAAACAACCTGTTGTCAAAGGTAAAACAGGGAAACAAAAAAAGCGCCTCGTGGTTGATGCGGATGATTGAAGACGGCGGTCCCCAGGCAGGCGCCATCCTATCCCGTCTCTATGACTTCTCTGCAACGGCACATCGTATCGGTATTACAGGATGGCCCGGGGTCGGTAAATCAACCCTGGTGAATGCCTTGGCAAAGGCATATCTGGATGAGGGAAGACGTGTGGGGATTGTTGCTGTGGATCCCACCAGCCCTTACTCCGGAGGCAGCCTGCTTGGCGACCGCGACCGTTTCAGGGATGTGGACGGCCATCCCGATCTCTTCATCCGGTCCATGGCAACGCGAGGGTACGGCGGGGGCGTCGGTAAAGCCACCCGTGGAATCGTCAAAGTCATGGAAGCCATGGGTCAAGACGTGGTCCTGCTTGAAACCGTGGGAGTCGGCCAGGATCAGGTGGGTGTTTCCGCTATTGTGGATACCACCATCATGGTGACGGCGCCCGGCCTCGGCGATTTCCTGCAATCCCTTAAAGCAGGCGTTCTCGAAGCCGGCGAAATCCTGGTGGTGAATAAAGCGGACAACCCGAATGCCGAACAGACCGCGGCGGATTTAACGGCATTGATCGAAATGGGACGTCACCCGGACGGGTGGAAACCCAGACTGGTATTAACCGTGGCCACCCGGGGAACAGGTATCGATGATTTACTGAAATCCATCCGGGATCACCGTCTTTTCCGGCAACAAAAGGGCGGCGTGAATCCCCGGCACAAAATAGCCGCGCGCCAGGAAATCCTGGATATGATCCGTGAACAGTGCCTCAATGCGGTAGCATGCCGCACCGGTCTCTACACTCGTTTGCCGGATCTGGTCGACCAGGTCTTTCAGGGCAGGCAGGACCCGTTGCGTATTGCGCAGGCATTGTTGAAAGAATGCAATTTATGTGACGATCCATCAGAAGATCCATCCATAGAAGACCCCTCAGGAGAATAAATATGCGTGAAGAACAAGTAAAGAGTACGTATCTTAGCGGCGAAAAATTACCCAATTTTGATTCTCTCTCCGGATTCCCTTATCAGGAGGTATACCGCAAATCGGATTGGAATGAAAACCTGCCGGACCCCGGCCAATACCCTTACACCCGAGGCATCCATAAAAACATGTACCGGGGACGTTTGTGGACCCGCCGGCAGCAAAGCGGATTCGGCAGCCCGGAAGAAAGCAACGAGCGCTTAAAATATCTGCTCAACGTGGGCCAAACCGGTATTAATATGGATGCGGACATCGTGACAAAATTGGGACTGGACCCTGACCACCCGCTGGCCCGGGGCGATGTGGGTCTTACAGGAACCTCTTTGTTTTGCTATGAAGACATGCAGGCGCTCTTTAAAGGAATACCGCTCGATGAAGTCAGTTCAACACTGATCGTTCAACCACCGTACTCCGCCGTTATTATGTGCCACTATCTTCTGCTGGCTAAAGAGCGCGGCATTCCCTGGGAAAAACTTGTGGGAACCATTATGAATTGCGCCTTTACGCAGTTCGTGGGCCCCACGTTCCAATCCGCCACAACATTTTTTCCCCTGGATCTGTCGGTAAAAATCGGTCTGGATGTCATGGAATACATGCTCCCCCGTTCGCCGCGCTGGAACATCCTAAATCTGAACGCCTACAATGTGCGCGAAACCGGCGTAAATGCGGTACAGGAAGCAGCCTTTTCCATGTCACTGGCCTCCGACTATATCAAAGCCCTCATAAACCGCGGCCATGACGTGGACACATTTGCCAGACGCATGGCTTTTTTTACCGCCGCCCACCTCGACCTCTTTGAAGAAATTGCAAAACTCCGGGCCATGCGACGCATCTGGGCACGGATGCTAAAAGAAAAATTCAAGGCCAAGGATGAACGCTCCATGTACTGGCGAACGGCCATCCAAACCGCCGCTCTGCCGCTGACCGCCCAGGAGCCGTTGAACAATATTGTCAGAGCCACAATTCAGACCCTGGCTGCAGTGCTGGCGGGAACCCAGTCGATTCATACCACAGGCTATGACGAAGCCTACTCTCTGCCGACCGAAGAGAGTCACAAGCTCTCGGTCCGTACCCAACAGATTATCGCCTACGAAAGCAAAGCAGCCAACACCGTCGATCCTTTGGGCGGTTCCTACATGATTGAGAAACTCACCGACCGGATGGAGGAAGAAATCTGGGAATTGATGCAAACGCTGGAAGACAAAGGCGGTTTCATCGCGTGTTTCAAACAAGGTTGGATAGAGGAACAGATCAATCAGGCCCGCTACAGCATGGCCGATGACATTGAGTCCGGCAAGCAGTCTGTGATCGGGGTAAACCTGTTCCACACGCAACAGGAAGCGCCGAAGATCAATATTTTCCGCACCGCTCCGGACATGCAGGATAGACGCATCGCTTACGCCCGCCTTTACAAAACCAAGCGTGATTCTGAGGCGGCCAAAACTGCAACCGGCAACCTCGGAGATCTCGTGGCCACGAACACCAATATCAATTATATGGACAGCATCATGGAAGCGGTCAAATCCAGGGCCACTCTACAGGAAATATGCGATGCCATGCGACAGGCTTCCAACTTTACAATCCCTAAATAGGAGTTAAAGACATGTCAGCAAGAAAAAAACGAATCGTCATAGGCAAAATCGGTTTGGATTCCCATGACAACGGCATTCGCATCGTCAGTAAATGGTATATGGATCATGGTTATGAGGTCATCTATTCCGGTCTGTACAATACCTCGGAACGAATCGTGCAAATTGCCATCGAAGAATCGGCGGACGCCCTGGGAGTCAGTTTCCTTGGGGCCGAGCACCTGCATTACGGCCGCGAGCTTTCAGAATTGGTCAAAGCAAAGGGGTTGAACGATCTCAAACTTATTATCGGCGGAGTCATCCCTCCCGAGGATGTCAAGGAACTTGCCGACATGGGGTTTCAAGCGATCTTTACACCGGGGACCCGTCGCAAGACGATTCTTGACACAACCGATCAGATACTGAATATGTAAACCTGAAACAATATGGAGCAGTTTTTATGGAAATAGAAAACAAGCTGGTGCAATTTGTAAAAGCCCTTCGTTTCCAGGAAATTCCCTCCCGGACTCTGGCTACTGTGAAAAACATGTTGATGACTGTAGCAGGCACCACCATTGCCGGAGCGGAGGCGGAAGGTTGTTCGGAAATAAGGGAGCTGTATGTCGCGTTGGGAGGTCGGGCCGAGGCCACGATTCTGGTTCACGGCGGCAAGCTGCCCGCACAACACGCTGCGCTTGTCAACGGTGTAATGGCCCGGGCTCTGGATTATTGCGATGCCATGGCGCCCGGCCTGCACATTGGTTCGTCACTCGTCCCTGCGACCCTTGCCGCTGTCGATTTGCGCGGCGGTTGCAGCGGTGAAGAATTTTTAACCGCTCTCACCGCGGGCGCTGAGCTGAGTTCGCGTTTGAATCTCAGTGAATCTGCTTACAACGGCTTTGATCCAACCGGTGTTGCCGGCGTTTTCTCCGGCACCGCAGCAGCCTCTCGTATACTGGGTCTTGATGATTCACAACTTTGGAATGCATTGGCGCTTGCCGGCAACCGCAGCGGTGCAACCTTTCAGAGCAACATCGACGGTTCGCTGGCCGTACGGCTGATTCAGGGATGGGTTGCTGCTACAGGCATAGAATGCGCCCGCCTTGCCCAAAAGGGAATTACCGGACCCAAAAACTTTCTCGAGGGAGTCTACGGTTACTTCCACCTGTTTGCCAAGGATCAATACGATCCTGAAACGGTGACCGGCCGCCTGGGCCAGGAATTTCAGCTCAACAAAATCGTTTTTAAGAAATTTCCGAGCTGCGGGCTGACACAGGGCGTCACTGAGCTGGCCCTTTCTTTAACCGCAGAACATGACTTAAAACCGCAGGAAATCAGCTCTGTGGAAGTTTTGGTGCCGCCCTATGCGCATAAGTTGGTCGGACATAACTTTCAAATCGGGGACAATCCGAAGGTCAACGCCCAGTTCAGTATTCAATACTGTGTGGCCAGCGCCATTGTCCGGAATGGATCTCAGCTGCAGCACTTTGAAAAGGAAGCAATCACGGATCCTGAAGTTGCATCTCTAATCAAAAAAATCAAGGTCATTCCCGACCCCGGGATGGATATTCGGGGGCATACTTCCGTGGATCTTCGCGTGACCACCATACACGGCCGGGAATTTTTTACCCGGCTCGATCATGCACCGGGCTTCCCGGAAAATCCCCTTTCAGACCGGGAACATCTGCGCAGGTTTCGGGATTGCGTCCACTTTGCTGCTCGGCCGCCATCCAAAAGCAAGACCGAAGAATTGATCGATACCGTGCAAACCATTGAAAAACTGCATGATGTCCGTGGTTTCATTTCATTAATGACATAAATTTTCATGCCCATACGCGCACAACGAAGCATGAAACAAACCTTAATATCGAAATGCAATCGCCGGTCTTCAAAAAGAAAGCATGAAAATTTATTTAAAATGAATACATATTAAACAGGAGATAGGCCATGAATCTGTTGGATATTTTGGTAAAATACAACCGGCTCTCGCCCAAAGCCACAGCCCTGGTGGAGATCAGGCCGCTTTCCGGAAAACGGCATGAAATTACATGGGAATCCTTGTACGAGCGCACCAATCGCCTGGCCAACACGCTGTTATTGCAGGGTATCGGTAAGGGCGATACCGTCTTTTTATACGCCCACAATTCAATCGCCTGGCTGGAGGTGTATTTCGGTGTCATGAAAACCGGAGCATGCGTGGTGCCGCTCAATTACCGTTTCACGGATAAGGAATTGATGTATTGCCGGGAAATCGCTCATCCCAAGGCTTTCTTTTTCGGACCGCAGTTTGGCAGTCGGATTTCAGCCCTTCAATGCGAGCTGACCGGCGTCCGTCAATACGCATGCCTTGATTCGGAAGTTACCCCTTTTGACAGCCTGGATGAATTGATCAGCAGGGGAGGACCGTCGGATCCGAATACAGAGCTGTTCGACGACGGTGCAGCCGGACTTTATTTCACCAGCGGCACCACAGGCAATCCCAAACCAGTGCTGATGACGCACAAGAACCTTTTTTCCGCGGCAATCATCGAAGCGTTCAATCACCGGCTGTTATCGAGCGACGCCCTGCTGATGATGCCACCGTTCTATCATCTGGCCATCGGCCATCTTACCGGCAATATGCTGGTGGGCGGAAGAAGTGTTCTGCTCACCGAAAAGATCAGCCCGCAAACCATCATTCAGACCATGTCCGACGAGAAGATCAGCGTCGTATTCCTCCTGGTTCCCTGGGCGGTGGACATCCTGGAAGCGCTTGACAAGGGCCGATTGTCCCCTTCCGATTTTGACCTGGATGCATGGCGGCTCACCCACATGGGCGCCCAGCCCATCCCGCCGGTACTGGTGCAAAGGCTCAAGCAATACTTCCCCGGCATGTTGTACGACACCTGTTACGGTCTCAGCGAAGCCGCCGGCCCGGGTGTGTTAAATCTGGGAATTGAAAATGAGCATAAGATCGGGGCGACCGGAAAGGCCGGACTCCTATGGGATACCCGTATCGTGGACCACGAGGGACGCGATGTTGCCAAGGGAGAAGTCGGTGAACTGATCGTCAAGGGTCCGGGTGTGATGCGGGAGTATTATGACAATCCTGAACTCACCGCCGAAACCGTAAGAGACGGCTGGCTTTTCACCGGCGACCTGGCGCGATTCGATGCAGACGACTTCATCTGGGTGGTGGACCGCAAAAAAGACCTGGTGATCAGCGGCGGAGAAAATATTTTCCCGGTGGAAATCGAAAAGACAATTATACAGCATCCAAAAGTGCACGACGTGGCCGTTATCGGCACCCCGGATAATCGATTGGGCGAGATTGTCACGGCCGTGATACAGGTTGTGGAGGGAGAAAAGCTCCTTGAAGAGGAGATATCGGTATTCTGTGAGGCGTGCCTGCCGCGCTACAAACGCCCACGCTGCATTATTTTTGACAAGGTACCGCGGAATCCCACCGGAAAACTTAACAAACCGCTGTTGCGGCAAAAGTTCGCCGCTCCAAAAAAAGAAGGGATATAATGGCTAAAAAAATTGTGCGCAGCGCTTGCCGGGCCTGTCACGGCGGATGCGGTGTGTTGGTCACCGTGGAAGACAACCGTGTCACCAACATCAAAGGCGACCCAGACTGCCCGGTGAACCGGGGATGGCTTTGCATCAAGGGTAAGAAATATCACACCATCACCCACCACCCGGATCGCCTCACCCACCCGATGAGCAAAGCCGACGGTTCATGGAAAAAGATATCCTGGGACGAAGCGTTCGATCTTGTCAGTGAGCGCTTTCTGTCCTACAAACGTGACTACGGCGCCGAATCCGTGGTTTTGGGGTACGGCACCGGCCGGGACATCGAATCCTTTATCTACCGCTTTGCGCACACCTTTGGCACGCCCAACGTGCTCACCGCCGGCCACATGTGTTACGGCCCCCGCATCGTAACCGGCATTTCCCTTTGCGGCAATCTGCCGGTGGTGGATTACGAAGGCCATCCTTCCTGCGTCGTGGTATGGGGCTGCAATCCCCTGGTTTCCAATCCCGACGAATACAAGGGCATCTACCTGGCCCGGGCCATTCAGCACGGAGCCAAGATTATCTGTATTGATCCCAGACGCACGATCATCGCCAGGCAGGCCGATATCTGGCTGCAAATCCGGCCCGGCACGGATGGTGCGCTTGCCTGGGGCATGATCAACCACATCATCGAAAATAACCTGTATGACGCGGATTTTGTGGAAAATCAGATTCACGGCTGGGATGCGTTTCGCGAACGGGCCAGAGAGTATCCCCTGGACTGGGCGGCTGAGAAAACCGGTCTGGATGCAGGTGATATCGCCGCAGCCGCTGAAATGTATGCTACCGCGGGACCGGCAGGAATACACTGGGGTGTGGCCCTGGAACAGACCCAAAACTGTATCAACAACATCAGGCTGTTGATCGGCCTGATGGCCGTCACCGGCAATCTGGATCGCCCCGGCGGCCAGGTCTTCTATCCCAACCCGCCGGTGGTCAATGCCTCGCAATTGGGCATGCATCGCGGCCTGACTCCGGATATGCTGAAAAAAAGACTTGGCGCGGAGCGCTTCCGCCTGGCGGCCCGCATTGCGGTAATCAATCCCAAGGCGGTCTGGGACGCTATTTTAACTCAGACCCCCTACCCGGTCAAAGCCGTGTATCTCATCAGCACCAATCCCGTCATCACACGGGCCAACGCCAGGCAGGTGCACCAGGCCCTTTCCGCCGTGGACTTTCTTGTAGTCCAGGACTTCTTTATGACGCCCAGCGCATCATTGGCGGATGTGGTGCTGCCGGCAGCCACCTGGCTGGAAATCGACTACGTGGGAGATCTATGGAAGCGTCACGGATGGATAGTGGCCCGCAACAAGGCGGTAACGGTGGGTCAGGCCCGTTCGGACTATGACATTATCAACGAGTTGGGCAAGCGCTGCACGGATCCTCGTAACTGGTGGCCTACCCTGACAGACGCCTTCAACGACATCCTCTCTCCGGCCGGCATGACCTGGGAACAGTTCTCGCAGCGAGGATATCTGCAAGGCGAACGCAGATTCAGAAAATATAAGCGGGACGGCTTTCGTACCCCCACCCGTAAAGTGGAGCTCTACTCAACCGTAATGGAACGGCTGGGATATGACCCCCTGCCCGGCTTTTCAGACCCGCCTGAAACTCCCTGGAGCAACCCCGAGATCGCCAAAGAATTCCCTTACCAGCTCATCACCGGGGCGCGTATACCGTTCTTTTTTCACAGCGAGAACCGGCAACCAGGCTTTCTGCGCTCCAGACGGCCCGATCCCATCGTGGAAATCCATCCCAAATTGGCGGCGGCCAAGGGGATAACCGAGGGCGACTGGGTTCGCATCGCATCCCCCCGGGGCAGCGTGGTGCAAAAGGCATTGATCACCGACCGCGTGCCGGAAAATGTGGTTTCCGCCGACCACGGCTGGTGGTTTCCGGAAGATCAGAATACCCAGGGGTGGGACCGCTCCAATATCGATGTCCTCACCGACAATGCCTATGAGAGTTGCGACCCGGCCATGGGCGCCACCAACCTGCGCACCTGCCTGTGCGATGTGACCCGAGCCGAAAGTCCCTATCCGTGATATGAAATAACAACCATCGGGATTTCCCCAAGATTTGGTGCTTGAGAGACTGAATCATCACAGATCATCCATCCAATCTCTTTTAAGCTCCTCTCTTCGAAAAGGCTCATAAATCTTATACAAAAAATTTCTGTAATTTTCGTACAAAAGTTTGCTCACATAAACGAGCCGCGCCTGGTGGGGACCGTATTGCTGAAGCTCGATATACAAATTGCCATGCTCAAACAGCACGTGCGGGTAATGCTCCGTAAAGAACTCGCCCGATAATTTTTTTTCCGTGATGGTATATTTCGCAGTTAAGTTATCCATGACCGCTGCAAACAGATTGGGTTCAAAGCTGACAAGAACTGCATCCAGCATGGATTCACTGCTGAAAAACATGAGAATCCCCTTTATCCCCGGTGTATGTTTGGGGGTTACCTTAAAGAAGGTGTTTTTCCCCTTGCGGGAATCATTTTCTTTAATTTCCTCAAACTGCTTTTTTTCATACTCAATATATTCCCATCCTTTTGCATTCAAGGCGGTCTGAGCTTCCTGGTAGCCGGTTTTGTCAATTTGAAATCCAAAAGGACCGGATTCGCCGGTCTCCAGAGCAAGCGCGCCTCCGCAAACCAGCAGGATAAAAATGATGACAGCCGCGAATTCCGATCGTTTCATATCTGCCTCCTTTGAAATCAGATTACATTCCGATTCTGATGTTGGGATTGAAGATTCAAAAAGCTTAAAACCTTCGTATACAGAATATATCCGTTTTCTATAAAAAATGCAAAAATTGAAAATTTGTATGCCATGAACAAAATAGATGGTCGATCCAACAAACCGGGGAATATTCAGTTGACAACTTTCATGTAATAATAAATATTGTTAGGATTAAATTCATGCTTGGAGGAAATAACAACCATGCAACAGCGGACGACAAATCAACTCGATTATTCGGATATCGGATATAAAGGGAAACCCATCGATACATTAACGAAAGAAGAACTCCTCGAAGCCTTCCTAGAATTGGCGCAGAAAGTGTATGAATGCGCCAGCCAAGACAATCCTTGCAAGGATGTTTTTCTAATAAATGCAAAAGGGTGAACGTCGCACAATGATTCAATCATATTTAAAAAGGAAACGATACATCGACAGCGACCCTCAACACGCAAATCGGCCATAAGGATCACCATGCCGGAATTCGACTTTTTACTGGACATTGATCTGTTTAAAAAAAGTCTATCAGAGCAACAGGTGGTCATCGAGCTTTTCTGGGAAAAAGCCCGGCTCCTGCTGAACGGTTCGGGAATTCAATTAACCCCCCTGCCAAAATCGTGGACCACCTTGCGGCAAAATCATTTTTCCGTATTATTTATCGCTATTTTTTTCATCCTAAAAATCCCGTTGGACCGACTCAGACTTTATGCCCGTCTGAATCATTGCCTCAGGTCCTGGGTCACGGCATGCGACAATCTGCTCGATAACGAACTGAAAGAAATGATTATCACGGACTTGCCTGAAAATGCCCGCACATTTAAATCGGTACATACGCTGCTCGTCACGGATCGTATCTTTTTTTCCTTTCTTATGGATGCCGTCCACGCCAAAATTATTTCTGAAAAGGAAATGATGCGATTGTTGGCTGTGTCTTTGTCTTCCATCTCCGCCAGCGGCAGAGAAGAAGCCGAAGAAGAGGAAGGGATTGATCACACGCTGCCACCGGAAGATGTTCTTAACAAGATTCATTCAGCCAAGACAGGCCGGTTGTTCATATCGCCCTTATGCGCACCCGCCGCTCTCCACGATATCAATAGTGAGGACCCGCAGGTTGCCGGCGTTCGGGAAGGACTCATGGCATTCGGACTTGGATGCCAGGTTCTGGATGATTTGAGCGACCTCGGCATGGATCTCTACGACAACAAATACAACTATCTGGCGGCATTGATCGTTCACGGTAACGATATGAAAGAAAAAGAGCTTTTGCTGGCATTAGCGTCCAAGGGCTTAACTCCTGGCATACGCAATGATTTTCAACTCTATCAAAAATTTCCGCACGCTTCAAAAAACGCCATGGACATGGCGGTATCCCAGCTGCATCGAGCCTTGACGCATCTTTCTCAGTCAGGCTTGCCGTTGACCGCCATTAACAGAGAATCGTTTATCAAGGTTTTGATCAAGGTCTTCCGTCACCCCAATCGCCTGTTGAATATAAGGGAGCGATAATGCCGTCGCGATCACTTCAAATCTGGGCATATATGGCCGCGCGGTTTATTTTGCGGCATCGTAGAAAAACCATCGCAACAGCAAGTTTTATCATCCTTGGAACCGGTATACTGGTTTTTTTGCACGCACTCACCGTGGGTATCAATGATACCATGGTGTTGAATACAACACGCCTGCACTACGGGGATATATTCATAGAAATACCGGCCGCGTTCCATCATCCCGAGTCGATCGCTCAAAGCATCTCAGCGGAAAAAGGGGTTGAATCGACCCTCTTCCGATACCGCCTTTCAGGCCTGTTAACCAACAACTCGGTTTCGGCGCCGGCTGTTTTATATGCCGTAAACCCGAAAATGGAGGCAGCCGGAACAGCTATCGCGCTGCGCATGTCCTCCGGAAGATATCCGGGGATCCTCAGTCATGAGATCCTTTTGGGCCAAACCATCGCTGAAAAAATTAAGGTAATCGCAGGCGATACACTGTCGATCGTCGAAAGCTCAGGAAAATATCTCGGCGAATTCAGGGTGAGTGGTACGTATCAGACTGAAATCCCTAACTTCGACAACATGGTCGCCTATGTGCCCCTTCAGGCAATCGACCCCACGATCCGCCGACTCAACCCTTCTGAAATTTCAATTTTTTTAGACAAGGATAAAAATTATCAAAAAATCAAAACCCGCCTGAAAACGCTGATTCCGATAAATCTCAAACTGCAAACCTGGGAAGAACTTATGCCGGACCTGCTTCAGCTTATCGAGATGAACGAAGTGGCCATGCGAATCCTGATCCTGTTTATTTTCATCCTTGTGGGATTCGGCATCAGCAATAGCTTTGTTTTAACGATTGTAGAAAGATTCAGAGAATTCGGAATCCTGAAAGCCATGGGCGTCACCCCGAAAGAGCTGGTGGGCCTCGTGTTCCTTGAAAGCTTTATGGTCTGTTTTGCGGCGACGCTGATCGGGCTGCTCATGGGGTGGGTATTGACGCTGACGGTTGCCTGTGTGGGTATTGATTTCAGCAGCCTGACATCTCACAACCGCTACTTCATCGTGACCGGTTTGGTACGTCCGCGGGCAACGCTGGAAAGCTTTTACTGGCCAGGGATCCTTTCGCTGGCGGCTTCGGTCGTATCATCCTATCTGCCCACCCGCATCGCCGCCAAGAAAACCACCTCCGAAACACTCAGGTTTGCCTAATGGATATCGCCGTCTCTTTAATAAACGCGAGCAAAGTATTTATGACCGGCAGTGCGCAGGTAAAGGCGATTTCCGATGTTTCATTCGATATACCCGATGGATCATTTTGGGTCATTGCCGGTCCTTCCGGATCAGGCAAAACAACCCTTTTAAACCTCATCGGCGGACTGGATCGCGCAACATCCGGTGAGGTTGTCATAGGAACGATGAAGCTGAGCCGTATGGATGAGCAGGGCCTTGCGCTCTACAGAAGAAGCCGGGTGGGATTCATCTTCCAGGGAAACAATTTAATAACCAGCCTCACCGCATTTGAAAACATCGAGATTCCCCTGATTTTGACCGGCGCGTCCCATAGAAAAAGCAAAGTCCGGGCCATTCTGGAAGAAATCGGGTTGAGCGACAAGCACCGCATGTTCCCGCAATTCTTATCGGCAGGAGAACAGCAGCGGATTGCCGTAGCCCGAGCGGTGGTGCATTCCCCGAAAATCGTGCTGGCGGATGAACCCACGGCGAACCTCGATGCCAAGACCGGCTCTGAAATTCTGATCCTGCTTCAGCGATTGAATCGCAAACTCAAAAGAACCATTCTGCTTTCGACCCATGATCCAAGAATCATCGAAAACAGTGAAAATGTGTTGCAACTGTCGGACGGCAAACTCCAGTTGTAAAAGAAAAAGCTGAAAAAGAATGCTGATCCACAAAACCTTATCTTGACAAAATGAATGTTATACCGTTTGTTAGCAATGAAAAAATTGGGGCCAACCGTTTGTCTCACAACTGCTTAAAAGCCGTCATTCCGGATATCATCTCGCCCCGTGGCGAGATGATATCCGGGCAGGAAGTGAAACTTTTGCGCAATCCAGGATAGACATTGAGAGAGAAAGGCTTTCAGATGAAAAAATCAGGATTTGTTTTTTTTGTTTTTGTGCTCATCATGGGTTTGTTTTTTCCCGGGTGGGCTATGGCCAGCTGGACCATTCAGCTGTCAACAGGTTCTTCCTACAGTTTCCCCTCTCCTTTGACCATCCGGCAGGACGGTGAAAAAGATATCCATCTGACCGCAGAATACGAAACAAAAGCGTGGGCGACCCAGGCCCCCTATTATGACCTGAGAATCGGAAGATGGAAAGACGGCACGGCATGGGAATTCGAATCACTGCATCAGAAATTGTATCTCAAGAACAAACCGGATGAGGTGCAAAAATTTTCCATATCCCACGGGTACAATATCAACACGCTGAACTTTGCCTTGTCCAAATACGGTTTCATATACCGGGCAGGGGTCGGCTTTGTCATGACGCATCCCGAAACCAAGGTCCGGGGAAAACGATGGGAAGATGACGGCGGGCTTAACGGATTCTACATCAGCGGCGCCGGCGGTCAGCTGGCGGTTGAAAAACGATATTATACATCTGAAAAATTATCCCTCTCTCTTGAAGTAAAATTTACGGCGGCCTATGCGGAAATTCCCATTGCCGACGGCACGGCCACCGTGCCCAATTATGCAACCCACGCTCTTATCGGCATCGGTTTTGACTTCTGGGAATAACAAACCGCTCATCTGTATCCTTTGCCTATCTTCCAAGCCTTCGCCACTGGTACAACAATTATCCGTCACCATACATCTCTTCTTTCATTTGGCCTTGCTCAGTCACTACTTGATCCAGGCCAGGACCTCTTCCTTCTTGGGAATCTTGCCCACGGATTTCACCTCACCGTCCACAACCACAGCCGGCGTGCCGAACACACCATAACCGGCAATTTTCATTACATCCGTAACTTTTTCTATATGAGCGGCTATATCGGCCTCGACCACTGCCTCGCGTACGATCTTCTCCGTCTGCAGGCATTTGGCACAGCCAGGACCCAACACTTTGATTTCCATTTTCATTTCCTCCGGTTATGATTTTATTTTATTTCTCCTGCTTTGCGCTTTTTGCGCCTCTGCCGACAAAATTTAGCCTACGATCCTTCCATATATCATGCCGGCGATGGTGGACATAATCACGATGATGCCGCAAAAAGTTACCGTCTTTTTCACACCCATAACGCTACCGATCACCAACATATTGGGCAGGGAAAGCGCCGGGCCGGCCAGCAGCAACGCCAGGGCCGGTCCCTTGCCCATACCGGCCCCCAAGAGCCCCTGCAGAATGGGCACCTCCGTCAGCGTTGCGAAGTACATTAAGGCCCCGCTTACTGAGGCGATCAGGTTGGCCCAGAGGGAGTTGCCGCCCAGAAGTGACTGGACCCATTGTTCGGGAATCAGCGCTGAATGACCGGGACGACCCAGCATGAAACCGGCAACCAGAACGCCGCCGGCCAGGAGCGGAAAAATCTGCTTCATAAAACCCCAGGTGGATTCCACCCAGCTCTTGCATTCATCCCTGGTGAACCATGCTTTGAGCATGAAGCTCAGCACGATCAGCAATGCCACGGTAATGTACCATTTGGCGGCAAAGATGGCCGGCCATAACCCGGTTGATCCGGAAACAGGCTTGGCAAAGGCGGCAAACACCAGGATCAGGACCATGGTCAAAATGTACAGGGTGTCCTGCAGCAGGCTGCGCTCCTTGGCCCCAGCATCAGGCACATAGATTTGGCCGGCGGTGCGCGCTGCATCATCCCTGCGAAAGATCAAGGCCATCAGCAGACCGGTGATCACAGCAAACAAGACCGCACCCACGGCCCTGGCCAGACCTAGCTGCCAGCCCAGAATTTTGGCAGTCAACGTGATGGCCAATACGTTGATGGCCGGACCGGAATAGAGAAAGGCTGTGGCCGGACCTATGCCGGCTCCGCGGGTGTAGATACCGGCAAACAGCGGCAGCACCGTGCAGGAGCACACTGCCAATATGGTCCCGGACACCGATGCCACTGAGTAGGATAAAATTTTACTTGCCTGGGCGCCAAAGTACTTCAGCACTGATGCCTGGGACACAAACACGGCAATGGCTCCGGCAATGAAGAAGGCCGGAACCAGGCAAGTCAGGACATGTTCCCGTGCATATTCCTGCAACATCATGAAGGCTTCCAGCCCGGATTGCCGGATGACAGGTTGAGCCCAAGGGATATAATAAGCGGCGGCAAAAATCCCCGCGATCAAAAACAGCTTGGTACGTTCTTTCACAGCTTGTGCTCCTATGAGACGGCCTGCTACGGCGGTCATTTAGGGCTTGAAGCCCCAGTAAACTGCCACCCGTGAAACAGGTGGCTTTCATTTTTCCGCAAAGCGGAAAATGAAAAGGAGACGGCACGTCTCCG
>CAYTAQ010000004.1:0-58493 GCA_964435695.1 uncultured Desulfobacterales bacterium
GGTCCCGTTTGTCGATAACGTTCGCAACCCGTTTTCTTCCCACTCTTTTCGATGGTATTCGGATCGCAAGACGGGCTCTTTGTCGTGCAAAAGCATCAGATCGGCATCCGCATGCTCGGCGCCGTCCTCAAGATAAACAACGATGCTGAGCTTTAGTCTTTGTATATGTTCGATACCATATATCGCGGTTATCAATGCCCAATGATTGCCGTCGTTCCCCGGCAAGGAATCCTCAACAGCCATAACTTTCTGCGCATGCGAAAGCTGAACGTGAAACGATACGGGCGCTTGAACCAGGAGGAAATGATTCGGCGGCAACATGACTTCCCGGCGCTTGTCCCCGGGCCACGTCCACCTAATCACCCGGGGTTCTTCACTGTCGGGGTTCTCCTGCCGGCAGAATTCCAAAGGATCTGATTGAAGAAGGCCGGCCGCCCTTTCCACATCCCATTCACCCAGATCACCGAAGTCATTGGTGCACCGGAAAACATCCAACGCCTTTGCACGCAGCCGTTGCCTGAAAACGCGGTCCGGAATTTCAAGATGCCGGGATTGTTTTTCCCGGATCTCTTTCAAGTCATCCGGATTATCTGTCAGACAGAGGATTTCGCCGGCTTCCAGCACCATCCTGAAACTATCTCCGTCTTTGATCGGATGAATCTTACGTTCTGAGATCAGATCCATCCAGACGTCGCCGCTCAAAGCGGTATCCGACGCGGACCACGTAACATCGTTGGCGGTTTCGTCGGCCAGGTTGGCGGCAATCAATAGTTGTTTTGAGGTCGGCCGGTTCTGCCGATGTAAAAGCAGCGTATTCCCAGGATTATGTTCGACCAGCCGGATGCGGCATTGATCGTGAAACGCGGGATGGACTTTTAGAAGGGTCGCCAGGCGTTGGATATGATCCACCTGATTCGGTACGGCATGCCAGTTCAAGCTTGGAGATTCATGAACGTTAATTTTTTCAGTGGCAAACCATTCAACACCATTGGCAAACCCGAATCCTCCCTGATAAGAACAAAGGGCGCTCAAAGCGGTTCGCATTTTCGCCCAGATCAGAGACCGGGAGGCAAGACGGGGATTGTCGTGGGTTTCGGCATAGTGCACCATAATACCTTCACCTTCTGAAATATCGATAACCTCTGTCAGGTAAGACTCAATCTGTCCGCGATCATAGTTTTGAAATAATTCCGAATATGCCCAGTTAAAATTCGCCGTATTCAACAGCTCACGCATTACGGAAATTTTACCTCCCAGGCCTTCAAGGAAAAAAATGGTATCCGGGAACTGTTCTCTGACTTCAGCAATGATGTACTGCCATGCCTCGACGGGAATCATATATCCGGCATCACATCGGAAGCCGTCCACCCCCCTCCGGCACCAGGTGAGAAAAACCTCGGCCATGTAATGCCACAGGTCTTTTTTTCGATAGTCGAGTTTTGTGAGGTCCTCCCAGCGGACACCCCAGGCGCTCGGCACCTCAATCTTTCCTTCAGGGCTTCGAACCAGCCAGTTCGGGTGGGTTTCATGGAGGCTGGCCGCCCATCCCGTGTGATTGATGGCGATATCCAGCAGAATTTTGGCTTTTCTGGCATGGATTTCATCCACCAGCTCGATGAATTGCTCCAGCGGCGTGGCTTTTGAATCAAATACAGCCAGCGCCGGATCCACGGCTGTAAAACTGAGGGATGCATAAGGACTGCCGAAGCGTCCCATGCGACCATAGGTTGTCGGCGTCGTATGGATGGGAAGCAATTGAATCAGCCGGCACCCCAGTTTCCCCACGACAAAATCGAGTTCTTTAATAAAATCCCGGAACGTCCCGGACGGTGGAATCACCACAAAGCCGGCCTCATCCAGCATCCCCACGCAATCCGCCCGATTTTCGGTAAAAAAACCGCCACCTTTGTTGGGGCCGAATTGCCGAACGAAGGCATTGTATATGATATTCCCACAACATGTCTCAGCCGGTTCGACATTGATCACCACATTCGATCCCGGCATCCATACGGCTTTTTTCCGGCCATGGGGAAGGAAAAATGCCTTTGCCTCAAAATGACCGATATCCATCAGCGGCAGCGTGACCTTGAATTCTCCTCCGCTTGACTGGACCATCGGCACATCAAACCAGTCGCGCCCGAGGTTTGGGACCTGGCAGTTTACACCGGTTATATTTTCCCGGCGTGCAATCCCGGCCTGCCCCAGGTTGGTACGCAATGCCGCAACACCTTTCATCGGCCGGGACAGGACCAGGGTAAAGGTTATCAGATCGCCGCGGAATTGTAATAATTTTGTGCCGGGTTCCGGCTGTTGTATGATCTGGATATGTGAGGTCACAGTCAAAGATCGGCTCCAAAAAAGTTGATCAGCAAATGGTTCAGCTTGCCCTCCAATACCGTATAAGAATAATGGCGGCTTGCAATGGCATAATTGTGCTCAACCATGGCCAGACGTCGTTCAGTCGATTCCAATACCTCTCTGGCCTGCTGAACATTTCTTGAACTCAGCAAACCGTCCATGACGATGAGATCAAATCCCTGTGGTTCGATATCACGGACAAAAATGGCATACCGATTGATCAACAAGGGCTTTTTAAAGTAAACGGCTTCCAGAAATGCATTGCCGAATCCTTCGTACAAACTCGGATAGGTGATCAGATCCGCATGGGGGTATATGTCAAATAGCGTAAGTTGCTGCGCATGGTTGTCATTTTCGCCCCACGGGTCTTGAATCGAGGTGTCCAGAAAGCGAAGATCGACCCCTTTCTCATGGGCATCCTCCTTGAGCCACTGCGCATATTCATACCCCTCATCACCGGCTTCATGTGAAATAATCAGCTTATATCGGGGATCCCTCAATTCTTTAACCAGTTCAATGGCATGCTCGATTCCTTTACGCTGAACGATTCGTGTGGGTTGAAGGATAATGATGTCCCCTGCTGAAAAACCGAATCGGTGACGAAGATCAAACTTCACGGCACCCCCTAACTGCGGCGGATTTTCGAATTCCAGCACATTGGGAATAATGAGAGAAGAAATACCGGTTCTCAGCGCCAGCTCCTCCTGCGCCTGAGAATTGATCACCACATGTTCAATATGATGAAGATTCGGCGGAAACGCCATGCGCAGATAGTCGCCCACTGCATTGATCAGGTACCGTGTCCTCTCCCAATAAAAATCGTGGTGGTGAGCGATGGTGGGAACCAAGGTTTCCGCAATGACTTCAGTCAGCGCAATGCCCAGGGGCACCTGCATGGGAATGGTCAGCACATTCTCGGCGATGATCATATCAATATCAAACTTTGAAATAAATTCATAAAGCTTTGATTTCAAATATGATTTAGAGGAGTAAATTGCATCAGTGATATTGGCATCGCGCTTTTTTCTTCCAAATATCCGTTCGTTGATGCGCTTGTTTTCCTCATGCTGAAAATGAGCTTCCGGAACCAGCATGCTGCGATCGGCATACCGGTCGAGTTCTCCGGCAAACCAGAAGCAGCGATGCCCGTTTTTTCGAAGCACAACCGCCCATTTGCTTGCCTCCAGGCTGACTCCGTCCGCCCCTGCAAACCGGGTGGAGATGAATCCGATGTTTTTGCTCATGGAAGAAACCCTATAGTGTTTTGGTGTTTGGTGTTTCGTATTTAGTGTTTTGCATGTAAACCGTTTGCCCGTTTAGCCCGTTGGCCCGTCTGCCCGTTTAGCCAGTGAGCCCGTTTGCCCGCAACCCGCAACTCGAAACCCGCAACTTGCAACCTGCAACCTGCAACACTAAATACTAAATACCAGTCGACTCTTTATTTTCATTATAAACATGCACGTCACGTTGCGGGAATGCAATGACAATACCACTTTCATTGAATCGCCTGTCTATTGCAAAACGGATGGCTGTTTCAACTTTAAATATATTGTCTATATCCGTCCATACACGCAGCCGAAATACCAGGGCGCTGTCCCCAAAATCCCTGAAAACAACGTCCGGTTTAGGGCTTTTAAATACCCGTGGCGTGTTGTCGGCAATTTCCAGCAGAATTTCACGAACCAGCTCGATATTCGACCCATAGGCAACCCCGACATCGATATTGCGCCTGATGCGCTTGTCTTTAAAGCTCCAGTTGGTGACCTGGGAGCTGATGAATTCAGAATTGGGGATGATAAGCGAGGCATTGTCATAGGTTTGAACAACGGTGGCGCGTACATTGATTTTTTTAACCGTTGCCCAGACACCGTTGATTTCAACATCATCGCCGACTTGAATGGGTCGCTCAAACAGCAGGATGATACCGCTGATAAAATTGTTAAAAATATTCTGCAATCCAAAACCCAATCCAATGCCCAGCGCCCCAAATGCCAGCGCCATGGATGTCGTCCCCAATCCGAAGGCATGCAGCGATAATAAAATGCCGAAAACCCAGAACGTGTAGATCGTAATCATGGTGATGGAATCTTGCAGGCCTGTTTCCAGTCCGCTGCCGGCCAATATCTTTTTTTTCAGGATAAATTTCCAAAATCGCGTCAAGCTTTGGGTAACCACCAGAATAAGAAACGCATAGATAAAATTCATGATGCTGAAATGGATGTTCCCTATGGTGACGGGATAATTCAGCAGGTGGATAAAACCGACAATAACCGTCTGTTTCCCCCCCCAGGCCAAAAGAACGGAAAGCACCACGGAAAAAAACCACACCAGCCATAGCAGTTGAAGTATCAGCCAGCGTATGGACTGACCGGTCCTGTCTGCTTCTTCCGAACTGTCTAAAATAGTTGTCTTCAGATACAGGCGCCATTCCATGAACAGCTTAAAAAAAAGACCGGCCCACAAGAATATGACGATGCTGATTCCCCATGATTTGTACCAGTACAAAGCAAGCGCATTATATCCCGAAAGGTCCAAAACAATACCTGCGCCCATAATGGCATAGGAAAGTCCTTTGGTAATGAACATGATCGTCCAACGAACTTTTCCAGGTTTTGCCTCCGGATATTCACTGCGATTTTGAACGGTTTTCCAGAATTGAACGACCTGAAATAAAATAAAAACAGCCATGAGCAGCCTGATGACAAACAACACCATACTGTCGCTTTTGATCAGCCAGTCAACCGTCACGTAAGCGATGCTGAAATACCGTATGCCCGAAAGAAGCGTGGATAAAATCGCGGCTTCCCGTTCATGAATCCATCTTTTTTCTAAAAGCAAGTGGTGAACAAATTTTTCTGCCAGCCGGGTAAACAAAACGATCATCAATACCCATACCACCAGCCAAAACAGCGGCCCGGACGTCATCATGGGGGTGACCAGGGTATAGACATAGATGAAAAGCGTAACGCCCATGAGCAAAATCGATTGCCGGAACAGCAGAAGGGTCATATGCCGGTAAGGGAATTGGTTCTTGTCGATGTGCGTAAGCAATCCTTTGCCATAGTTGGATAATTTGCTGAGCAGGACCAGCGCAAATCCAAGCAGAATCAAAAAAGCTATCAGCTGGATCCAGCCGGGTTTCCAATCGCCGTGAAACTTCTTCGGCCACGTCTCCTTCAGGGTCAGAGAATGGATCTGTTGAAACAAATGGCCCACATCCTCTTTTATTTGAGTCCATGCCGGCGCATCCAAAGGAATCGTTTTTCGCTCCAGCAGGTTTTGTTTTTTTGTGGAAACGTTCACGTCTGAATGCGCCGGGGACAGATTCTGCGGAAGCTCCTCAGCGTATAAACTTCCGGGAAATAGCATCAACACCCAAATTCCCAATATGAACCCCGGCACGACAAATAAGCAATGTTTACGAAACATGGCACATCCTCAATTTTTTATAACCACTTTTTTCTTCTAAACCATAAGATCATTACAGCAAACAGGGCAACAAACCCCGCCCACAATATAGCATAGGACCATCTCCATTCCAACTCCGGCATATACTTGAAATTCATACCATAAATACCGGCAATAAATGTCATGGGAATAAAAATCGTTGCAATGATGGTCAATACTTTCATGACTTCATTCATCTTGTTGCTGACATTGGAAAGATAGATATCAAGCGTGCCGGACAGGATATCCCGAAAGGTCTCGATGGTTTCAATGACATGGATGGTGTGATCATAGGCATCTCTGAGGTAGATGACCGTTTCTTCCCTGATCAAAGACGATTCGCCCCGCATGAGGGTATTGATGATTTCCCGCATCGGCCAGATGGACTTCCGTAGAAACAGAATCTCTTTTTTCAAATTATGAATAACTTTCAAAAATTGCGGATCAGGCTTTTCAAGGACATCGTCCTGCAGCAATTCGATTTCTTCTCCGACCTCTTCCAGGACCCTGAAATAATGATCCACCACCATGTCCATCAATGAATACGCCAGATAGTCGCTGCCTCTTTTGCGAATGCGGCCCATACCCTTTTTAATACGCGCCCTCACAGGATCGAATATATCCTTTTCCACCTCTTGAAGGGAAATGACGTATCCCGCGCCAATGATAAGGCTGATCTGTTCATATTGAATGGTGTGGCTCTCCATGTCCGGGTAAACCATTTTCGTAATTATGAACACATAATCTTCGAAATCATCCATTTTCGGACGCTGCTCGGTATTGGCAATATCCTCCAGCACCAGGGGATGCAAATTGAAGTAGGTCCCGAGGTCCCTGATCAATTCGACCTTGTGAACTCCCGAAATATTGATCCACGAAAGCGTGTCTGATTCTTTGTACGGGACACACGCCGCGATATCGGGAACTTCGATTTCACTAAAGGTGTCGGCCGAATATTCAATAACGGAAATTTTAACATCTTCCGCTTTTTTATCGCCCAGATAGACGATCTCTCCAGGTGATAAACCAAACTTTCTGGAAGTTTTCCTGATATACACGATCCGTCTCCTTTGCTGCTTATTCTCCCACTTTCAAAGTGGCATCAATCGATCAACATCAATGTTTGATCGGTCAAGCTCCTTAACACACCCCTGGAAACACTGCCCAACATCCAGCGTTTGATACCGGACACTCCTCTTTTACCCATGACGACTATACCAAAATTTCCCTCCTTCGCAACCTTCAAGATTTCTCCGGCGATAAGATTCCTCGATACGATCGTATGCAGCGGATACATATTTTTATATCCGGCATTCTTTATCAAATCCGCCACGCCCTCACGGATTAATTTATCCGCAATGGACGGATGAATAATTCTTCCTGAAATAATTGTTGGGATATCAACCGTACTGGTCAGCCGGCGCATATCGGATTCAAGATAAGCCGCCCGTCCCATATGCGCCAATGCTTCTGAAGAGAAAATTGAATTATAGGTCCCTACGGAAGCAGAAAGATACGCAACGCCTTCTTTCTGTAAAAGTTTCGCAATTTGTATCGCTTCAGGTAGATCAATGCCGTCGGGAACCCATTCTCTGAGAAGGAGGCGAAACCCTATGGGAAAATCTGCCGGCACCCGTTGTTTGATCTCCCGAACCACCGCCAGGGGAATCGCCGCACGATGCGCAAGATCTCCGGCGCTTCCCTCCGCACACCTGTTTGTAAATGCGGATAAAAACTGGCAGATCAGGTACCCGTTTGCGCCATGGATTTCAACCATGTCGAATCCGGCCCGATAGGCCCTTGAAGCGGCCTGGCCGAAATCAACAATGATTCTTCCGATATCTTCAGCCGTCATGGCGCGCCGCCATTTTGCGGTCTGGCTTAAAAAGGTGCGCGTCAATCTGAATCGTTTTTCCAAAGGAAAGAACGTCATGAAATTTTTTAATGACGCAATGTTGAATGCAAGGTTCGAACCATCGATCGAGGTCGGGAGAAGCGGCTGCTCTGTGTTGGCAAATCTGCCGCCATGATTCAGCTGCAAACATGCCAGGGTATTGCCTTCTTTAATGGTGTTTGCCAGACGTCTTAAACCGGAAATTAATTCGTCCTGGTCCACTCTCAAATTGTGTTTCGCAACCACCCCATCCGAAGATACGGCGGCATTGGCCACAGTTACGACGGCAACACCGGTACCTGCCAGCTGCCTGTAATGATCAATTAACAAGGAGCTGGTCCTGCCGTCCGGATGGGCATATCCTGTGTATACCGGCAATGATACCAGCCGGTTTTTGAGCTTGAGATTCCCGATAGCAAATGGGCTGAAAATAGAAGTCGATTTTTCCATGCGCTAAGTGAGTAACTACGTGACCATATTTACGAATAAATGCCCCAAGGATGCTGCCGTTTTCAAATTTCCAATATCAGAACTTAAGATTCCGATTATGCCGGAACGTTTACATGACAAACGTTCTGAAAGGAAGCAAATCAGCGTTGCAGTCGAATCATGACTTCAACATCAGGCCAGCGCTTATCCGCCGGTTGAACTGCCGGAGGTGCAATAATCTTGCAGTAGATCTTGGTATCTTCATAAATGCTTTCCAGGTAGATGGGTGTGGTTGTAATCTCTTTTATCTTTTCCATGTCTTTTTTATCCGCCGGGGAAAGCACCCTCACTGTTTTAGGCGTTACCTGAATGGATTTAATAATGTGTCCTGCCGGCAGCCTTCCCACCAGTTGCGGGTTGACAACAACCTCATGTTCAACAATCGCTGCAAGGGTAAGTTCCACACTCGGGGGCTCAACATCCAACAGGGTGACTCCCTTCGGCAGCCGGATATTTTCTTGAGTGATCAGAAATGTCTGTTTGCCCGGTACGGCCTTGGAAAGATCGATGGTGGCACTCAAGCGGGAAGACTCCACATCATCCAGGACGGATCTGGCGCCGGCCAGATGGAGGCGAACTTCCTTGCTCTTGTCTCCCACCAGTACAATGTCCGGCATTGATTGCGTATACTCTACCGGAACCGTGAGAACCTTTTCCAGCAACTCGCCCTGGGTCAAAATCAACATTGACCAGAAAAGGACTGCCAATGCAAGGCTGGCCGTCATCTGAAAAAGAACCGTCCACCGCATGCCCCCCATCGGCATTTCAATCGGAAAAGATGCCGTATCCCTCCAGTGGGACATGATCGCTTCCTTAATTTTCCCATGATCATCGACATTCCGCATGCCGCCTTTCGAAAAAGCGGCAATCTTTCCTCGCTCTTCGGACACCGCAATCACCAATGCATCCGATTTTTCAGCCAGCCCCATGGCTGCATGATGCCGGGTTCCGTATTCTTCGGACAGCCGGTGACTCTGAGAAACAGGCAGCCTCACGCCGAAACGGGAGAAACGCCCATCCCTGATCACCAGGGCGCCGTCATGGCCCGGTGAGTTCGGATCGAATAAGCTCATGACCAGCGGGAAACTCGGCTTCCCATCAAGCGGGAATCCGCCCGAAAGCCATTCCCGAATCGGTTCTTTGCCGGGAAAAACAATCAGAGCGCCGCGTCGATTGCGTGCCAGATCCAGCAGTGAGACGGCAATCATGCTTGACAGTTCCTCTCCGGCATCTTCTAATTTTGAACCGCGCACCGATACTGCGCGTTCAAAAATCTTTCTCAATTCCGGTTGGAAAATAACGATGAGCGCAATAACCGCCACATGACTCAGGTTGTTAAAAATCCACTCAAGACCTTTGAGGTCCAGAAAACTGGCGACCCAGAACAGGACCGTGGCCGCCAGGATTCCGGTGACGATCTTCCATGTCCCGAGCCGGAGGAATGTCCGGTATAAGAAAAAAAATACCGCAGCTATGATAAAAACGTCGAGAACGGAACGCCAGGAAATAAATTGTTTGATCAAAAAAATCAAATCCATCAGCTATCTTGGGGCCTCTCCGGTAGTGCCGCAGTCTGATTTTTCATTATTTTTCCTGCGGTTGTTGCGTACACACGTATGTTGTCGAGCAACTCACATGCCAATTTTTCCATGGATCTGTTGAGGCTTTTTGCGAACCCTCCTCCATCAAGATCCCGGCACATCTCTCCGGGAAAAATCGCTCAACTCAGGTTAAAGTTTGGCATTCTGTTTGCTTAACTTTATTTACTTAACCATGATGATCCGACGTATGTCATTTAAATCATCATAATCCATTAGGGCAAATCAAACAACCCAATTGATTTTCAGATAAAAAGCTTGTATTATACTCTGAAACAGAGAATGAATGGTGCCAGAAAGGAGGCGCGTCATGAAAAAAAAAGAAAGCCAGAAAATTAAACGCCGAAAAATCACGTTCCAGTATGAAAATCCAGGTGCACAACAAGTCCTCCTGGTAGGTGATTTCAATGGATGGAATGAAAAAAAACATCCCATGATAACCGATGGGAAAGGCCGATGGGAAAAAAATGTCCTGTTGATACCTGGTACCTATGAATACAAGTTCATTGTTGATGGTCAGTGGAAAAAAGATCCCGCCAACAAGGAATATTGCTTAAACAGGTTTGGTACACACAACAGCGTCTTGAAAGTCACCCTGAAATCATAGATTTCCCATTTCCAATGCCTTTCAATCCTTCTTTTATCGTGCGGACTGTTCCGGGGTGACCGCTTCCCGCCGTCAAGGTATATCTTAATGAAATCATTAATAATAATTTCATCAAGCGCTGATACCATCGATACAATCAATGCCGTGCTTCAATCCGAATTTCAGATAACCATAACCGCCCGTATTGAAGATGCGTTGAATATGCTTCACAGAAAGTACTATGATCTTGCTTTTGTTGAGATTGAGGCGCTTTTTTCCGGCCTGCCCGAAAAAGATTACAAGCATGTTCTCAATCAATTCTGGGAGGCATATCCAACCATTGAAATCGTCGTAATGGCATCCAAGCAATGGGTTCGTGAAGCTGTCAAGGCTGTAAAAGCCGGGGCATCAGGCTATCTCACTCACCCTATCGACAAAACAGAAGTCGCTCTGATTGCAGCATCGATTCGCGAAAATTTGATAAAGGATTCAGAGCTCGAATATCTCCGGATCCAATTCTGGAAAACAGGATCCAAGGCATTGGTGAGAACGAAAAACCAGGAAATGATGAAATTCCTGGATCAAATACGCATCGTTGCGCCAACCAAGAGCACTGTTTTGATCACCGGTGAAACCGGGACAGGAAAGAGTTTGATGGCCAAACTCATTCATGCTCACAGCAATCGGGCAGAGGCGCCGTTTGTTGCCGTTCATTGCGGCGCTATTCCGGACACGCTCATTGAAAGCGAATTGTTTGGCCATGAAAAAGGTGCGTTTACCGGTGCTGACCGAAAAAAGCTTGGTAAATTCGAAATTGCCGGAGAAGGCACCATCTTTCTTGACGAGATCGGTACCATTAGCCCTGCATTGCAAATTAAGCTGCTTCAGGTATTGCAGGACGGCATATTCAGCAGGGTGGGATCTGAAATAAGCCTGGCAAGCCATGCTCGGGTCATTGTCGCCACTAACATTGATCTTACAAAAGAGGTCGGAGAGGAACGATTTCGAAGAGATTTGTTTTATCGAATCAACGTTTTTCCGGTTGAGCTCCCCCCCTTACAGAAGCGGTCCGAAGATATACCCATGCTTGCAGAGGGGATTCTGGATCGATTAAACAAAGAATTTTCAAAAAATATTGACGGTATTCATCCGCTCGTCATGGAGGCACTGCAGAACTACAGCTGGCCCGGAAATATTCGAGAGCTTGAAAATTTGATAGAGCGCGCATTCCTTTTGGAGACTTCCGATCAACTGATGCCGGATGCTTTTCCATCGGAATTGATGGAAATGGCGGCACCGGACATCCCCTCAGCCGTTTCTAGCAAACTGCCGTTTTCAGCAAGCCGCAATAAAGCAATCGAAGATTTCGAACGCCAGTATGTAAAAGACCTCCTTAACCGTAACAGCGGCAAAATAAATCTTTCAGCCGAAGAGGCCGGTTTCAGCACGAGGCATCTCCACAAACTTATGTTAAAATACGGAATCCGGAAAGAGCGTTTTAAAAAATAGGCGAACGAAAATATATCGAAAAAAGCGAACCGTTACTTCCGATTTTATTCACAAATGGGAATTTTCAGTTCAGCTTTAGCTGATTGTAACTATTTGAAAAATAATTTTAAAGTCCCTTTATCATCATTTTTTTAGCCCCGAATGGTTTTTGCTCATCGTCCTCAAGGTTTTACCCAGGGAAAAGCCGCCCCATTTCTCCATTTTGAAGTTTGGCACATTGTTCTGTAACCGTATAGATATTGTTATAACAAAATCTATTAAATAGCGGTTGTCATAACATCTTTTTGTTGAGTATCCGCCTGGATAAAAACATATAATGGCTGGCATGTATTTTGCTGCTTTCATAGCCGTACGATAAATCAAAACCAAATTTTCTCAAAACGTTCACATGAAGGAGGATGAAAGCGATGGAAGAAAGTCTTGGCTCAGTCGAAGATGCAGAGCCTTTGAGTTTTATGCCGGCAACCTTTGCCCGCAGGGACCCATCAGAAATATTTATTGCCCCCAAAAGCCTTACATTACATATCAACAAAAGCACCCAGCCGAAACCCCTTAGCAACAGCTCGACAAACCATTTATTGACGGAAAATCAACTGACATGTGATTTCAGGAATCGCTTTTTCCCGGGTGTCTCCAAAAATGAGTGGCATGACTGGAAATGGCAACTCCAGCATAAAATCACCCGGCGCAATGAACTCGAACGCTTATTACACCTTTCAGAAAATGAGTACAATGCCTTGACGGATGTAAAAAATTCTTTGCCACTGGCCATCACACCCTACTATGCCAGTTTGCTCGACAGGGATAATGAATTTCAGGCCTTGCGTCGGACCGTGGTGCCGACTGTAGCCGAGCGGCGGCATTCACAGGGAGAGGCGGAAGATCCGCTCAACGAAGATAAGGACAGCCCGGTTCCGGGCATTATTCATAGATACCCGGACAGGGTCCTTTTTCTGGTCACGGAGCACTGCTCGACATACTGCCGATATTGTACACGGTCTCGAATGGTGGGAAAGCACATCCGGAGAGCGAGCCAACTCAATCAATGGGAACAGGCATTCGCATACATTAAAGCCAATCCGATGATCAGAGATGTGCTATTATCCGGTGGAGACCCACTGACCCTTTCCGATGCAAAGCTTTCATATTTATTATCAAGGCTCCGCCAGATACCGCACGTGGAAATAGTGAGAATCGGCACGAAAATTCCTGTGGTTTTGCCGTATCGAATTACCCCTGCACTCATTCGGATGCTGAAACGGTATCATCCCCTCTGGATGAGCATTCACTTCACCCATCCGGATGAACTGACCTCAGAGGTTCGAGATGCCTGCGCGCGGCTGGCGGATGCCGGCATCCCGCTCGGCAGCCAAACCGTTCTGCTGAACGGCGTCAACGACGATCGTACCACCATGATGCGTCTCGTCCACGGCCTGATGAAAATCAGGGTAAGGCCTTATTATCTTTACCAGTGCGATCCGATTATCGGGTCCGCCCACTTCCGGACATCGGTATCAAAGGGATTGGAAATCATCAAGGGCTTGCGTGGTCATACTTCCGGCTATGCGGTTCCGAATTTTGTCATCGACGCCCCCGGCGGCGGCGGAAAAATTCCCCTGCTGCCGGAATATGTCGTAGGCCGGGAAGGCAACGATCTGCTCCTGAAAAATTATAACGATCAAATTTATCGCTATCCCGACCAGAGATCCGAGATAATTAATTGAAATAATTTAGTCTTTTTTGTGGCTTCAGGTGTCAGTAATTCCTGGTTGAAACCTGACACCTGAACACTGAAACCTTATGGGAACAAAGAGCAAAAACCACGCTATAAGACCCCACCCGTAATGACGGGAGTGAAAGACTGCTGAAAATGAAAATTGGACTCGCCTATGATCTTCGCGACGAGTATCTTCTCATGGGATACGGTGAAGAAGAAACCGCCGAATTTGACAAGCAGGATACCATCGACGGCATCGAGGGCGCCCTGGAAAATATCGGCTATGAAACGGACCGCATCGGCAATGTGCGCGTCTTGGCAAAACGCCTGCTTGACGGAGATCGTTGGGATATGGTTTTCAATATCGCTGAAGGGCTGCGTGGTTTCGGCCGCGAGGCGCTCGTTCCCTCTTTGCTGGATGCTTATGACATCCCTTACACGTTTTCCGATCCCATGGTTCTGTCGCTGGCCCTTCACAAGGCCATGACGAAACATGTTGTCAGAGACATGGGCATAGCCACCCCCGACTTTTGGGTGGTGGAAAAAGAGAGTGATGTGCAGCATATTGATGCGTCTTTTCCGCTGTTCGTAAAACCTGTTGCGGAAGGCACGGGCAAAGGGATCACCGCCGCATCCAAAATAATGAGCAGAACCCAGCTTGCCCCCATGTGCCGCAAGATGCTTGAATTATACCGGCAACCGGTCCTGGTTGAAACATTTCTCCCGGGACGGGAGTTTACAGTGGGAATTCTCGGAACCGGCGAGCAGGCAAATCCCATCGGCGTCGTCGAAATACGATTAAACGACAAGGCTGAACCGGATGTTTATTCATACACCAACAAAGAAAAATATGAGAGCCGGGTCGAATACCGGCTGATCGAAGACAAGGCAGCCCAAAAAGCGTCTGAAGCGGCCTTGAAAGTCTATAAAGGGCTTGGCTGCCGTGATGCAGGACGTATAGACCTGCGCATGGACGTGCATGACCAGCCGAATTTTATCGAAATAAACCCCCTGGCGGGCTTGAATCCCAAGCATTCGGATCTCTGCATTATTGCCCGAAAAATAGGTATGAGTTACGAAAAACTCATCAGCGCCATCATGACCTCGGCCCTTGAACGATGGACCCCGACCCTCAAAAAAGATCTTAAAAAATGAAAATCGGCATTATTTTCAACCAGCCGACATCTCAAAACCAAATGAATTGGGAAGCCTCGGTCGATGTGCTCACACAGGTGGATGCCGTTGAAAATGCGCTGAAGTCATTGAAACATCGCACAACCCGCATGCCATTTACAAGGCATGTCGGTGATTTCGTATCGACGATTCAGAAGGAGCCGGTGGAAGCTGTCTTTAACCTTTGTGAAACCGTCGATGAAGACCCCACTCTTTCCTGGCATCCGGCCGCTGTCTTGGAATTGTTGGGCATCCCGTTTTCCGGATCGCCCTCTACGGCGTTAATGTTAACGGCCGACAAGATCTTGACCAAACAGCTGCTTGCAGCTGCAGGTATCCTTACACCCCGGTATGTTGAATACAAGCATGCGCCGGATTTCAATCCGGAGCGTCTCGAATTTCCTGTAATCGTCAAACCGCGATTTGAAGATGCCAGTATCGGCATTGACCAGGAATCGATTTTTGAACGACCGGATCAACTCATGCATCGAATCGCGTCATTCAGCGCCCGGTTCGGTCCTGTTTTGATTGAGGAATACATTGCCGGCAGAGAGTTTAACCTCTCTCTTTTTGGTTTTCCGGATGCCATGACCCTGCCCATGGCTGAAATTGATTTTTCAGAATTTCCCGAGCCCTTGTATCCCATTGTGGGATACCGGGCCAAATGGGATACGGCCTCCTTTGAATATCAGCATACACCCAGGCGGTTTCCGGAAAAAATTTCCGAAAATCTTAAGATTCAGCTACAGCAAACAGCGCAAACCTGCTTTACGCTTTTTAGGTTGAGAGACTACGGAAGGGTCGACGTTCGGGTGGATAATCAGGGCAGGGTCTATGTTTTGGAAGTCAACGCCAACCCGTGTCTCAGCCCCGACGCCGGGCTTGCTGCTTCCTTCCAGCACACCGGCAAGGATTATCGGGCTCTGGTTTCCGCACTGACTGACTTTGTCACGCAGCGGTGCTAAGGAATTCTATCTTTTTAAAATCCCCCTTTTTTATATCAGTGATTTGCAGTAAATGGCCTTGCCGTCGCCCACGGTGTAGAAGTCTTTGAGCACGGTCTCAAGTCGATAGCCGCAGCTTTCATAAAAGGCACGTGTGCTGGCGTACTGCACCCGCTGTGAGGTGTCCACGTAAATCCGGCTGCCGCCGGCAGCCTTGATGCGGCGCTCGGATTCCGAGAGCAGCCGTCGCCCCAGGCCACGGCCCTGGAAATCCGGATGAACGGCAATCCAATATAGATCATGGCTGGACGCCGTGCCGGGTATTTGACCGAAGCAGGCATACCCTGCCAGCCTGCCGTAGTGTTCGGCCATAATGAAATGGTATCCGCTGGGTTCTCCTTTCTCTAAACGCTCCACCACCAGCTCTTCGGCCACATCCACTTCCTCCGGATGAAAGAATCCGGTGATATCCACCAGGCGGCGAACCCGCTGTCTGTCCTCGGGAACTATCGTATCCCGGAAGATCACCCCGTAAAGACGATGATTGGAAGCATGGCGGCTGTCCGCCGACCGGCCGACGCCTTCAACCAACCCCTGAAAGAGCGCCAGCGCATTTTTCCCCAAGGTTTGCGTGCGGTATCCACCTTCCTGGATCACTACCATGGGCATACCCAGAGCCCCGATCATTCGACCGTTTTCGGCAAAATCTTTCACCTTGAGGGACCACGTACCCGTAGGGTCTCCCTTGGCTGTATCCAGGCCCAAGGCTAAAATCAGGAACTGGGGCTGGAATTCTTCGATCCGGTGCAGGGCACGCGTCAGGGCTTTTTGGTACTTCTCCCGATCAACCGACTCGGGCAGGGGAATGTTGAGGTTAAACCCTTCGCCCTCGCCGTCGCCGCGTTCCTCCTCGAATCCGCAAAAATAGGGGTAGGCGAACCTGGGATGGCCGTGAATGGAGACAGTGAGCACATCGCTGCGGCGGTAGAATATGTCCTGACTACCGTTGCCGTGGTGGTAGTCCACATCCAGAATGGCTACCTTGCCATAGGCGCACAAATACTGAGCGGCGATAGCGTTGTTGTTGAAATAGCAGAATCCGCCGAAGGATCGTCGCTCGGCATGGTGGCCGGGGGGGCGGATCAGGGCATATGCAATTCGTCGGCCGTCCAGTATCTCGCGGGCGGCGGTCAGGGCGCAGTCCACGCTGCGGCGGGCCGCCAAATAGGCGTTAGCGTTGATGGGGGTAAAGGTGTCAATGCAATAGTATCCGGACAGCACCGACGGCTCCTTGGGAGGCCGGGTCTTGTTGCGAATGGGAAAAATATAGGGATAGAGAGATTTCCCGGCCGGCACTTCGGCGCAGGCCCGTTTAAGATAACCCACAAAATCCGTATCGTGGACCGCATAGAGATGCTTGTCCGGAAAAGGCCGGGGCTTGATGGTGGTGAAGAGGCCGCTGGGCTCGATGACCTTCAGGATGCTTTTCACCCGCACCGGTGACTCCACGTACCCCCGCTCGTTGACGTGATGAATGTCATGTCGGTCGTTGACGATGAGCGCGATCTGATTGACCGAGCGGCTTTCAACCGCCGCAACCACTGCCTCGGGTTTTACGTAACGAAACTCGCGCAAGCGGACAGGGTCATCCTTGAAGCTATTCACGACGCGGTCGACATAATCGGCCGGGCAGTACTCGGCATACTTGCGCTCCAGGACAGCCCGCACCACTTTCACGGCAAAGGACTTCTTCAACGGCCTGCCGGTGCCCAAATCGTCGTAGACCAGATGCGGCATATACGTATCTCCCGGCTTCACCGGAGATTCGTAAGCGGTATTTACGACCGGCCGGGCACCGTAGCGTTCATAAAAGCGAAGACGGGCCCGGTTCTGTTTGAGCTCGTCCGGGTGGGTGCAGTCTTTGGCGTCATCGGGAAGGCACTCAAAGAAAAGCCCCTTCACTTTCAAGGCCGCGACCTCCTGCCGAACCCGTTCGTACAGGGCGCCGCCGATGCCGGCACCGCTCCTGCCCGAGGCTGTGGCGATCCAGTCCAGGTAGGCGAATTGCAGCACCGGTTCATGAAGCAGCATGCCGAACCCCCGCACCTTTGCCTTGATGCTCTCAGCCACAAAGAGAATCGTGCGAAACCGCTGTTTGAAGGGATTCCTGAGCTTTTCGGCAATGTGATCGATCTCTTTTTCGTCCACCTGGGAGAACTGGTTGCGCAGGATCTCCTGCACCTGGCTCAAGGTACTTTTATTTACGGGAAGCACATTGTCATAAATACGGCGGATGCGAAGCATAGGTTTTCTTTCTATTCTGTTTTCTTCTATTTATGCACGTAAATATTAAAATACCTGTTCCCTGATGTGCGGTCAAGTCGCAAGTTTCGATGCAATAGTTGCCACATGTCTGCCTTGAAAGCGTGCACCCTCCAGCTCATTTTCACTGGGCATGCGTTCACCGGATCCACCGGCAACGGTTGAAGCCCCATAGGGAGAACCGCCGGTGATTTCATCAATCCGCATCTGCCCTTGGAACGCATAGGGAAGACCCACCACCACCATGCCGTGATGCAGCAATGGCACATGAAACGTGAGAATCGTGGATTCCTGTCCGCCGTGTTGCGTTGCACTGGCGGTAAACACACTGCCTACTTTTCCGACCATCGTACCGTTCGCCCAGAGCTGTCCGGTGGCATCCAGAAACTGTTTCATCTGGCCGCACATATTACCGAAGCGCGTCGGCGTGCCAAAAATAACGGCATCCGCCGCAGCGAGATCCTCGATGGTTGCCGTCGGTACATGGGAAAACGATTTCTGGGCTTCCACAGCGCCCATTTTCTCCAGAACGCCGTCCGGAAGGGTTTCCGGAACACGACGCAAAACCGCCTCCGCACCGGTCACTTCATTAACGCCGCTCGCAATGGCTTCAGCCATCTGATGAATATGTCCATATGTTGAATAGTAGATTACGAGTACTTTCATAATTTCGTCCTCCTTTAGTTGGGTTTCCTATAGCGAGCGCATCGCTTTCCTTAAAAATCAGATATTTCCTCCACGCTGCACTTTTTTGATTATATACCAGACGCTCCACCAATTTCAACCACCCGTTTTCCAGCTTGTAAGAAGCCAATCCATCCAGTGCTGCAGCACTCCATTGTAAACGCAGCCTTTTGGGGGTAATCTTTCCCCTTGTTTTTATATACACCATGCCTTTTTTTATTGAAAACTTTTATGCTATCAGTTATCGTTATAGAAAATATCACACCACATTCATCTAAACAAAAGGAGGTGTCTATGCCGGAAGAAATGGAGGTGGGATGCGCACGCCCCACCGGTGGTCCTGTTGGTGAAGATGTCACAGAGGAAAAAGCGGAAGAAAAGGCAACGGTCAAAAAGGAGGATTCAGCCATGATACATGTCGGGGAAAAAGCACCTGATTTTGCAGCACCGGGATATAAAAAAGGCAAATTTGTCTCGCTTAAGCTGTCTGAATTTTTAGGAAAATGGGTATTGCTGTGTTTCTATCCGGGTGATTTCACCTTTGTCTGAGCAACAGAAATTTCGGCGGTCGCCGAAAAATACCCCGAATTCCAGAAACTGGGTGTTGAAGTTCTGTCCATGAGTATCGACAGTGTATTCGTCCATAAGATGTGGGACGACCATGAGCTTTCTAAAATGGTGGATGGCGGCGTTCCTTTTTCCATGCTGTCCGATACCGGTGGAAAAGTTGGAAAACTTTACGGTATATTTAATGAGGCTGCAGGCGTGGAAAACCGAGGCCGGTTTATTATCGACCCGGATGGGGTGATACAAGGTTATGAAGTCCTCACGCCGCCGGTTGGTCGTAATGTGAACGAAACTTTCAGACAGGTGCAAGCCTTCCAGCTCGTGAGAGAAACCAAAGGCAAGGAAGCCACGCCGTCAGGATGGAAGCCGGGAAAATTAACCCTTAAACCGGGTCCGGATCTCGTTGGCAAAGTCTGGGAAGTCTGGAAAACGGATATGGCTTTCGATTAAATTTTCATGCGTTGTCCTTAGAAAATCACTCGAGCTTTGCCATAGAATTATTGTTTCATGTTTCGTTGTGAAAGGTCGAGCATGAAAATTTATCAGACAAGGTTATCAAAACAAAATACAAAGGCCGCCTTGCAGCGTCAGAGGCGGCCTTTGCATCTTGCACACAGCAATGATTTAATTGATTCGCTTCAAAGAGGGCGATATGAAACCAGCCACCATTGCCTTCGGCCCGGTACCCAGCAGAAGACTGGGATACAGCCTGGGGGTCAACAATATTCCTGCCAAAACCTGCTCCTACGGTTGCATCTATTGCCAGGTCGGACGAACCACATGCATGGAAATCGAACGAAAAACCTTTTACGATTCCCGGTTCATTCTGGCGGCTGTTGAAAAAAAACTCGAGCAGACCCATTCGGCAAAAATCCCGCTGGATTATATTACCTTTGTAGCCGACGGTGAGCCCACGCTGGACATCAACCTGAAGCGGGAACTCCAGTTGGTAAAAGGATTGGGCTGCAAAACAGCCGTCATCAGCAACGCTTCCCTGATCTGGCGACCGGGCGTTCAAGACGCGCTCATGGAAGCCGACTGGGTATCCCTCAAAGTAGATGCCGCCGTCAAAAAAACCTGGCGCCGGATCAACCGACCCCATGGAAAACTTTTGATGGAAAAAATATTAGCAGGAGCGCTTGCATTTTCAGACAGGTATTCAGGCAAAATGGTCACCGAAACCATGCTGGTTCGAAATGTGAACGATGATGATGAAAGTGTTAAGCGGATAGCTGCATATTTATCCGTACTGAAGCCCGAAACCGCTTATCTGTCCGTGCCCACCCGACCGCCTGCCGAGACCCGGGTTCGTCCCCCCCGGGAAATTCAGCTTCAGTCGGCCTATGAAATATTCCGCAGGGAACTGCCCGATGTCGCGTTCAACATCAGCTATGAGGGAGACAACTTTCATGCAACCGGTGATGTTGCCTCTGACTTGCTGGGCATTACCGCAGTTCACCCCATGAGAGAAGACGCTGTTTTTAAATTTTTAAGACAGGCCGGCGCCGGCAAGGAAATTCTCGAAAACCTTGTTTTGCAAAACAAACTGACCCGGGTCGAATACCAAGGCAAGACATATTACCAGCGGCACCTGTAGGCATGAATGGTTGCTGTTTTCTTGAAGGTTATGGCAACGCAATTATTACGAATTTTTCTTTTTTGCAAGTTTAAACAGAATGCATTTTTTTCAGCGATTGTTTATACGGTTTGTGACAAAAACAACCCCCCAGAACTGCAAACACAGAAGCCCATCGGTTCCCATTGGTTTCTCGTTCCAGCTAATCTGAATGATCAAGCGGTTTACAGTCTATAAAATATATCGACATCCTGCGAATCCGAGAGCACGGTGACGAATTGCTGTCTCTATGAATAGCCTGATGATTATTAACGCACTTTATAGGCCCATCGCTTCCTTCTGCAGTGCAGGGTTTTAACCCTGCCAAAACAGGATGTCGGACAGCCTCTCGACATTCGTTTTTTTATTCTCGCCGAATCGGTAGAATCTACCCGGAGCCCCCACCAGCGGTGGATTATACCGAAACTAAGCCCTCCGCAGCACTTCTATTTTAGCTGATTTTTATTTTTTGCGCTTTTAGCTAATTTGGTATAGGTTCATATTATTATCTGAATCAGCAAGGCATTCGTTTGAACAGGGAGGTCTCTTGAAATGAAACTCGGCATCATCGGTCTGCCCGGTTGCGGCAAATCAACGGTTTTTGATGCGCTGACGCGCAATGTGTCGGATCCGGGACAAAAAAAGGAATCCAGAATCGGAACGGTCCCGGTGCCCGACAGCAGAATTGATATACTCAGCCGCATGTACCAACCCAAAAAAACCATTTATGCCCAGGTGGAATATTTTCTGCCCGGTCTCATGGGCCATGCCTTGGAAAAACAAAAAGAGCAGACCATTTGGGCCCAGGTCCGCGACAGTCAGGCCCTGATCCACGTGGTGCGAAATTTTAAAATTTTCGGCGGCGAACCACCCGACCCGAACGCAGCTTTTGCAACATTGAACCAGGAATTGGTCATATCCGATCTGGTGGTTGTAGAAAAGCGTCTGGAACGCCTCGAAATGGATAGCAAACGGGGAAACAAATATAATCCTGAAGAACATTCTCTTTTACGGGAAAGTTTGAAACATCTTGAAAATGAAATACCATTGAGGAGATTTCCGCAAATCGCCGATTCGCCGCTTTTAAGAGGTTATGCGTTTCTATCTGCTAAACCGATGCTCGTCTTATTTAATAATGAAGATGAAGATGCGTCCATTCCGGATGTGGGTGATTTAACGCAAAATGAAGGCAGCATGGTCATCAGGGGGAAACTTGAGCAGGAATTGGCGCAAATGTCGGATGAAGAGGCAAAGGAATTCCTGTCCGAATTCAGCATTCAAGCATCTGCCATGGATCGGGTGATCCATCGCTCCTATGAGCTCCTTGGCCTGATATCCTTTTTTACCGTGGGTGAAGATGAAGTCAGGGCATGGACCATTCCAAAAGACACCCTGGCGGTGGATGCGGCGGAAACAATTCATACGGACTTGAAAAAAGGGTTTATCCGGGCCGAAGTGGTATCGTATGACGATCTCATGGATGCCGGAAGCTATGCAGAAGCAAGAAAAAAGGGCACCGTCCGTCTGGAAGGTAAAACCTACAAGGTACAGAACGGCGATATATTGAACATTCGGTTTAACGTGTAAGTATAATTTTTTCTCGGTCCCACGCTGGCGTGGGACCGAGAAAAAATTATTTTCATAGGAGTTATGTATATGAACTTTAAAAGATTGCGCGTAAACGGCAACAGACTGCAAAACACACTTGAAGAAATGGCAAAAATCGGTGCCACTTCGGGCGGCGGTGTACAGAGACTGACCTTATCCGACGAAGATAAGCAGGCACGCGATCTATTTGTTCGTTGGTTGAAAGAGCTCAACCTTGAAGTCACCATCGATGAGATGGGCAGCATCTTCGGAAAACGGGCCGGTAAAAACAATGCTCTGCCGCCTGTCATGAGCGGTTCCCACATAGACTCCCAGCCCAAAGGCGGGCGCTTCGATGGTATTCTCGGCGTCATGGGCCCGCTTGAAGTCCTGAGAACCCTGGATGAAAACAACATCGAAACTATCCGACCCATCGTTATCGTGGACTGGACCAACGAGGAAGGCTCCCGCTTTGCACCGGCAATGGTCGCTTCAGGTGTGTGGGCCGGCGCGCTTGACCGGGACTGGGTATATCAGAGGACCGATATTCACGGCAGACGGTTTGTTGATGAACTGGAAAGAATCGGCTACCGGGGAAAAACACCCGCAAAAAAGCAGCCGGTTCATGCTTATTACGAGTATCACATCGAACAGGGACCGCTCCTGGAGCGAGAAGCAAAACGCATCGGCGCCCCCAAAGGGATTTTGTGCCTGCACTGGTACGATATCACCCTTGAGGGAGAAGCCAACCAGGTGGGGCCCACGCCCATGGAGGGTCGACACGATGCATTGTGTGCCGCCGCAGAGATGATTCTCAAGGTCAACCAATTGCCCGACAAAATAGGCGGCAATCTGGTCGCCACGGTGGGTGAAATTCAAAACCACCCCAATTCAAGAAATATCATCCCGGACAGGGTTCACTTTACCGTAGACATTCGCTCCTGGGACGACGACCATGCTTTAACGGCATGGGAAGACCTAAAAAATGATTTTGAAGCCGTCGCCGCCAAAAGGGGCTGCCCCATCCGCATCGAAGAAACCTGGCGGGTGGAACATTCGCCTTTTGATGAAACACTGGTCCGGCGTGTTCTGGATACGGCCGAAGAACTGAATTACCCCGGCCTGCACATGGTCAGCGGTGCCGGACACGACGCCAGCTATATGAATCAGATTGCTCCCACGGCCATGATTTTTGTGCCCAGCATCAATGGGCGAAGCCACGTGGAAATTGAAAACACCCGGTGGGAGGATTGCGAGGCCGGCGCCAATGTGCTGCTGCACTGTATCCTCAAATCGGCAAATGAAAACAAAGAGAATTGATATGACCATGCCGAATTCGAGAAGTGCTTGATTCAGAAGACTTCAGAAAATAAGTTCTGCAAAAAAGAAAGCGTGAATCCTATATTAAAGACCACGCTTTCATATCATGGTGATCACATAAATTTTTAACGTTTCAAAACCTGATACAGCTCCAACAACCATTGAAAATATAGCCTTTGGTGCGAAAGTGTCTTTTTCGGGATTCATTTGTGCGCACTTCTGCAGCTATGACCGCACACATCACGATTGGCCCGGCCTTAAACTCGGCGTGACAATTACATCGATGCGTCGATTGGCTGCGCGACCTTCCGGTGTTGCATTGGAAGCCACGGGCTTGCCGGATCCATGGCCCAGGGCAACGACCTTGTCCGCCGGCAGTGTCTTGTTGGCTATCAAATAGTCCTTTACGGCATCAGCCCTCTGCTGTGATAATATTTTATTGATTTCATCGGATCCTGTGCTGTCCGAATGCCCCTCAATAACGACGGAAGGGTTTTCAAAATTATTGATGGCCCGCTGAACTTTGCTAAGCAGCAGGTAGTTCTCCGGCATGATAATCGCCGTTCCAACCGGGAATTGCATCCCTTTCAGGCGGACGATCAATTGATTGCCCCGCTTGTACACCTCGGCTTCATTCGCGCCAAAGTAGTTCTGTATCTCGTTAAATTTCTGGTTGAATCGTCTTTCATCCTCCAGCGTTCGTGCGGTGGCTGTTTGTTCCGCCAAAATACGCTCTTTTGCTTTCTCATCCAGCAGGGTTTTGCTCTCAAAAGCCGCCAGCGTCTCACGCAGGCTTTCAATTCGAGCGTTACTTGCTATCTTTGTTTCCGCGAGTTCCTTCTGCGTCGATGCCAGTTGTGCTGAAATCCGCTTGTTATCATCCTGCAATGCCGTTATGGACCGCAGGATGTTCCCTGCTTGATCATCCATGCTGTGATCCCGTGCATCCTGGGCCGACAACCGGGTGGTGATTTTGCTCAAAACATCCTCCAGCCAGAGCGATGTTTCTTCCGGCTTCATTTTTTCAAGTTTTTTGCTTTGATCCGTCAAAACGCGCGCGCGATTCGCCAAAAACAGGTCCTCTTTGGCTCTCTTTTGCATTTCTTCTGCTGCATACCGGTTTTTTGTTATAAATTCATCGCTTTCGCCGAGATGCCCCCGTGCAAGCGCAAGGGCCTGTGGTGCATATTTTTCAGCCCCATCCTTTTCAGCTTGCCCGACAACCTCCCGGGCCTTTCCGAGGGTTTCGTTCTTAATGGCCATCAGCTCCAGGTTGCGATAGGCTTCATCGACTTTTGAGGCATTTTTCTTGGTGTAATTGATGTTGTTCTTTTCGATCGCCTCGGTAAGTCTGTAAAACTGTCCTTCGACCTGAGCGTATTCCTTTTCCAGCTTTGCCGCACCCGCAAGATGCGCCATGCGCCGGCTCTCAATCACTTGTGGCAACATCGTTCTGGCAACCTTCGCAGTCTCCCTGGCATTCCCCAGATGCCCGCGTGCAGCCGCAATGTTGTCAAGGATTTTCGTTAACTCCGTTCCCTTTTCAGCCCCGCTTTTAGCCTTTTCGAACGAGGCCTCGGCTTTTGCAAACCAGCCAGGGGATAAAATATCAAGCTGGTCCTGTCTGGCCCTTTCCATTTCGTTCTCGAACTCCCTGATTTCATTGATTGTATTTTTCATCGGAGCCGTCTGTTCCGCTTCCGGTCTAAGGGTCGACGTCGCACATGCGCTCAAGAGCGTGAACAGCGCCAGTGAAACGGCAAGAATTATAGCTGATACTTTCATCATGGGTTCTCTCCTTCGTTCTTTATTGGATAACTGTTTTCCTGAATAGGTCGATCCATATAGGCTTCTCATAAAAATCGATGCGTAACAAAAACAGTAAAAGATTTGCAACTTTAATGCCAGACCTATTATCTATCTTAAATATCATATGGCTATATGAGGATAAAGGCTTTTTCAAAAATGGCTAAACAGTAAGCAGAATTGAAAATTCCGGAAATGAGAAAGGCAATGTTGATTATCAGTACTGTTAGTTCTTCTATCCGGCTGATAGTTTTTGCAATCATACGCTATTTCATATATAAGGAGCGAAGATAATCTCCTTCAGAACGTTTGTCAGAAGAACGTTCCGATATCGGCTGTTTTCTGAATCTTATAAGGAAGCTGTCTCGCAACTCGTCATCCCGGCCAAGTCTCGCGATTTGGCATGGTTTTTGACAAATCGCGGGACGCGAGCCGGGATCCATAAACTATTTGAAATCATTACTCAAACTCATATTGTTGACCTGCTCTGGATAGCGCTAAAGCTTCACTTCATGCCCGGATCTCATCTCGCCACGGGGCGAGATTCGTCCGGAATGACGGCTTTTTTGCCGGTTATCGGACAGCCTCTAAGGTGATCAATAGCATCTAAAATGGGACGATCCAAACGCTCTGATATAGCGGTTTCACTATGTTTCTCATGTGGAAATCTCCTGAATGGAAAAGGTTGAATCAGAAAAAGGTGCACAATCCGTAACCCTCGCCGGCGGAGCCGTTAACGCCCTGTTGATCGGGCTGAAATTTACCCTGGGCGTGCTGGGCAACAGCCAGGCTCTCATTGCCGATGCGGTTCACTCTGTTTCCGATTTTTTCACGGATATCGTCGTATTATTCGGGATCTGGCGCGGAAGAAAACCTCCGGATGAAAAGCACCCCTTCGGTCATGGCCGCATTGAAACCCTGGCCACCGCGCTTGTAGGAATTGCATTAATTGGAACGGCCTTTTATCTCGGTATCCGCTCCGCCCTGAATATTTATTCCCACAACGAATATCACCCAACAGCATTGGCCATAATTGGTGCGTCCATATCCATAGCTGTCAAGGAGGTGCTTTATCATTATACAATCCATACAGGACGACGCATCAAAAGTCCGCTTATCATTGCCAATGCCTGGCATCACCGCTCGGATGCGTTTTCATCGATAGCTGTTTTATTGGGGGTCGGTTTCGCCCGTATCAAGCCGGGCTGGCATATCCTGGATGCCTATGCCGCACTATTGGTTTCTTTCTTTATCATAAAAGTAGGTTTGGAAATCTCCGCCAAGGCGTTTCACGAATTGAGCGATGCCGCGCCCGATCCTGAAATCATCAAACAGATTAAAACATGCTCCCTTGGTGTTCAAGGCGTCATAGATATACATGACTTGAGGGTCAGAACCTCCGGCGGGAAAATACAACTGGAAATTCACCTTGTCGTGGATGGACAACAGACGGTTGTCGAAGGGCACCGGATCGCAAAAAAAGTGGAAGGATGTCTGCTGGAAGACATCGATGGTCTCAGCAGCGCCACGATTCATATAGACCCGCTGGAAGATGCACCGGTATTATCTTAATCCGCAGGACCGATCCGGTTGCCGTTTTCGTCATAGCGGTACCAGCCGATGCCGGTTTTTCTCCCGAGATGACCCAGCTTGACTTTCCGCTGCAGCAGCATGGGCGGAAAAAACTTTTCATCCCGGGTCTCCTCGTAAACCGCACGCATGGCGTGGTACCCCACGTCCAAACCGGTCATGTCCGCGGTTTCAAAAGGTCCCATGGGGCGTCCGAAGCCGAACCGCACCCCTTTATCGATAGCGTCGACGGTGGTAACGCCGGTTTCGACCAGCTTAATGGCTTCGATGACACTCGGAAAGTTGATCCGGTTCAGAACAATGCCGGCCACGTCGCGATTGACCCGGATGATTTCCTTTCCCAGAGACCTGCACAGGGCTTCGGCGGTGTTGACGGCCTCGCTATCGGTAGCATGCCCCTTGACCACTTCCACTGCCCGCATCATGGGAACGGGGCTGAAGAAATGGGTGCCCACACAGCGATTCACCCGCCGCGTTGCCGTGGCAATCTCCGTCACCGGGATGGCGGATGAATTGGTTCCGAAGATCGTGTGCCCGGGACATATGCTGTCCAGCGCTGCAAAGAGCTTCCGCTTGGCTTCCAGGTTTTCAATAATCGCTTCGAACACGAAATCGGCGTCCACGGCATCCTTAAGGTCGGTGGTGGGCGCAATCCTTGCCATGATCTCATCCACCGCGCCGTTGACGCGCCCTTTTTCGACAAGCTTGCCGACTGACCAGCGAATGCCGGACAGACTCTTGTCGAGGATCTCCTTGGAAAGATCCCGCATGACTGCGCTGTATCCGGCCTGAGCACAAACCTGCGCAATGCCGCCCCCCATGAGTCCGGCCCCGGCTACAAAAATTTTTTTTATCTGCATTTGTAATTCCTCCTGATGAATAAGATCGCGGTCTATGTAAACATTGAATACAGCAACCATAATAAGAATGTCATCCATTTGTCAATTTATATTTCTGATTGGTTTTTTTATAACTACTTATAATAATTCTTAATATTGACAAATTCTCTAAATTAGTATTGACAGATTTTAACCCTTCGCGTTAATGAAAACCGTTATAACCGCTCATGGGAGTTGAAAAACCATGCCGCATTTTAAGGTGAATCAGAAAGATCTTCTCTTTATCCTGAAAGAGCAGCTCAACTATGGATGTCTCTGCATGCTGGATCGCTACAAGGATTTAAATGAAAAAGCATTTGACATGCTGATCACCGAGGCCATCGCATTTGCCAGGGGGGTTCTGGATCCCTTGCAGGAAATCGGTGAAGCTTGGGGCACCCGGTATGAAAACGGCAGGGTCTTTTCTCCACCTGAATTCCGGGCAGCATTCAGACGTTACGGTCAAGAGGGGTTTACGGCCGCAGCCCGCGATCTTGAATACGGCGGTCAGGGATTCCCTCATATGATGCGCATTGTGATCAATGATGTCATGTACGGCGCCTGCCAGGCCTTCAACATGGCGCCCAGTCTGACCCATGGCGCAGCGCATTTGATCGAGAGCTTCGGGACCGAAGCGCAGAAAAAAGCGTATGTACCCAATATGTTCTCCGGAGTCTGGTCCGGTACCATGTGCCTGACCGAACCGGACGCAGGGTCCAATCTTGCCGCCCTTCAGACCATTGCTTACCCGCAGGATGATCATTACAGGATCAAAGGCAATAAAATCTTCATATCCTGGGGTGACCACGACCTGACGGATAATATCATTCACCTGGCCCTGGCAAGAATAGCAGGTGCGCCGGACGGCGTTAAGGGCCTTTCACTGTTCATAGTCCCCAAGTTCCGGCTGAAACCGGACGATTCCCCGGGAGCGTTCAACGACGTCACCTGCACCCGAATCGAAGAAAAACTTGGCCTGCATGCTTCCCCCACCTGTGCCTTGAATTTCGGCGCGAATGACGATTGCAGCGGTTATCTTTGCGGGCAGGAAAACATGGGGCTGGCGCATATGTTTCAAATGATGAACGCCGCCCGGATCAACACAGGCGTCAGCGGCATGACCCTGGCCAGTACCGCATACCAAAACGCGCTCGAATACGCTAAAAACCGCATTCAAGGCCGTGATGTAGCTAAACGAAAACCCGGTGACATACCCATCATCGATCACCCGGATGTGCGACGGATGCTGCTCTGGATGAAAGCGACCGTGGACGGCATGCGATCCATGATTTATGCCGGTGCATTCTGGCAGGATTTGGCCATGGAGCTTCCGGACGGAAAGGAAAGAAGACATTATCAGAACCTGCTTGATTTTATTACCCCCATCATTAAAGCATTTTGCTCGGACATGGGGTTCCGCGTCTGTGAAACCGCTATCCAGTGTTTGGGCGGATATGGCTATTGCAGGGACTATCCCTTGGAGCAATATCTGCGGGATGCCAAAATCATGTCGCTGTATGAGGGCACCAACGGTATTCAATCCATGGACCTTATGGGCAGGAAGATGCGCATCCGCGGCGGTGCGCCGTATCATTCGTTTAAAACCGAACTGCAGTTGTTTCTGAATGCCAATAAAAATCACCCTTTGATAGGGGATAAAGTCCGTCATCTGGCCAAGGTCGCAGATCGCCTGGAGCATGTGGCTGGGGTGATGCAAAAGCAGGAGACCGCCGATACACTGCAATGGGCTTCGAATACGTATCCGGCACTGACCGCTTTTAGTGAAGCAACCATGGTGTGGCGGCTGCTTGATATGGCAATTACAGCCCAGAAGGCCATCGATAACGGCAAAAAAAATCATTTCTACCAGGGAAAAGTGATGCAGGCCACGTATTATGCCGACATCACGCTGCCCGGCACCCTCGCAACACTGGACACGTGTTTGCGGCAAGGACGGGAAATTGTCCAAATGCCGGTCAAAGCGTTCTAGATATTTTTTTAAAGAATTATATCTATGAGTTATTGATTTCTTAATGTCCATTTCTCAACAATAGTAGTAATGATCAAATTAATTAAAAAAAATATTAGGGACATTAGCTATGAGAGAAGCCGTAATTGTGAGCGGGGTACGTACGCCGGTGGGACGTTATATGGGGGCCCTGAAAACCATCGAGGCCTATGACCTCGCCGCGTTGGTTTTGAACGCGGTGGTTGAAAAAGCAGGCATTGATCCCGGTGATGTGGACGAAGTCGTCCTGGGTCAATCCTACCAGAACGGGGAATATGTCAACATCGCACGTATGGCATTGCTCAAGGCCGGATGGCTTGATTCTATTCCGGGCATCACCCTGGACCGGCGCTGCTGTACCGGTCTGGATGTGGTACGGTATGCCCTTGCCATGATTCAGTCAGGGCAGGCCGACATCATTGTTGCCGGTGGGGTCGAGAGTATGAGCAATGCTGAATTCTATTTGCCGGGATCGATTAAATGGGGCATCGGCGGCCAAAAGGGCATGCCCCGGGGACACGGGGATCTGTCCATCTGGGGGCTTCGTTTCTATGACCGAATTCAACGGGCGCGGGTGATGTCACAACCCGAGGAACGTTACGGCGTGCTGCCCTCCATGATGAGCTGGGCGGAAACCGCTGCCGAAACCGAAGGAATCACCCGCGACCAATGCGACCGCTGGGCGCTGGAAAGTCACCGCAAAGCCTGTGCCGCCATCCATGCCGGAAAATTCGACCATGAGATTGTTCCTGTTTCCGTTTCACAGACCAAAGGCGATCCGACCCTTGTCGACAGGGATGAAAACCCGAGAGAGGACACCACCCTGGAAAAGCTCGCCCGGCTGAAACCGGTACTGGGCGGCGTATGTACGGCGGGCAATTCGTCGACTGAAAATGACGGTGCCGCTGCCGTTGTCGTCATGGCGGCTGAAAAAGCCGAAGCACTGAATCTCAAGCCCATGGCGGTTGTCAGATCCTGCACCGTGGCTGGAAACGATCCGCGCCATACCTACCGGACCGTGCCATCGGCTGTTGAAAAAGCCTTGACGGCAGCCGGATTGACCCTGCCGCAAATCGAATTGATCGAACTCCAGGAGGCCTTTGCAGCCCAGGTGCTGGCAGACCTCAAGGAAATGGACCTGGGTCCGGACGATTACAGCAAAGTCAACGTCAATGGATCCGGCATATCGTTGGGACACCCCATTGCCTGCACCGGGACCCGGGTGCTGGTGACCCTGCTGCATGAAATGCAACGCCGCGATGCAACATACGCCCTGGAATGCATCTGTGGCGGCGGCGGCCTGGGAATCGCAGCGGTTCTGGAACGAAGATAAACCGCTTTGAACCTGAGTTGAGCGATTTTTCCCGAAGAGATGTGCCGGGATCTTGATTTATCGTCAAAAGCTTATTGACACCTTTTCGCCGTAATGTTAATGGTCATTCATTAATCTTAACCATCACCATCGCAAGGGTCGCCAAATCCATCTTCGATCACTTGCTTGATCCTATTCGTAAATTCGACAGCGTATTGCATCCGATAAACAACAGGGCTTAAGTCCTGCGCACCATTAGAAACATATTGGACCATGTAGCGCGGCCCTTCAGGGTTGCCGTCGTAATTTATCATCCATGGATAGATACGGGTTATATCGGCATTTCTTTTTCTCACCACGTTAAACGATAGGCTTCGTCAAGAAGCTGAATGCAGCACAAGTAACATGGCTGAAACGCAGACCAGACAAAAAATGTTGAACAAGGCCCGAGCCCTTTTCTGGAGCAAAGGATACAATTCAACCAGTATGCGGGATATCGCCAATGCTTACAATTGCAAACCTGCAAACATTTATAATTTTTTTTCAAAAAAAGAAGATATTCTCTATGAAGTGCTTCTGGAAGAAATGGAACAAATTTTAAATCCGATCAGGCATTTTGAAAACGATGAACAAACGCATCCGATTGAGCAACTGCGCCAGATCATCGAGAGCCATTTAAAAATTACACTGAGCTACCGGCGATCAGCCAAATTGTTATTTGATGTGGGGTTGAACCAGCTCTCAAAAAAAAGACGCGAAAAAATCGTTGCATTGCGTGATACATATGATCAGATCATACGCACGATCATATGCAGGGGTATCGATGCCGGCATTTTCCATGAGGTGGATGAAAAGCTGGCCGGATTCATGATTGCCTCCATGATCACACGCAGCAGGCTCTGGTACCACCCTAAAAAAGGCGTCACTGTTTCACAACTTGCCAATTTCATAGTCGACTTCGCTCTCAAAGGACTCTTAAAGCAGAGACCCGGGATGTAAGAAAGGGGTCAAGTCTGCTCTTGACTCTTTCTGTTTGGACTATTTGTGTATTCGCACCTTATCAACCTAAAAGAGTCAAGGGCAGACTTGACCCCTTTGACCAAAAACAACAAAAAAGGAGGAGCGTCATGAAACGAATCAAACTCATTACGATTTTGTTTATGGCAGGTTTCGGTGTGTTCTTGCTGACTTTTCCGGCATGGGGCGCCGATACTATTAAAATCGGTGTCATCGGTCCCATGAATTTTCTGCAAGGCAAAGGGCATTGGAACGGCGCGCTGATGGCAATGGATGAAATCAATGCCGCCGGCGGTGTCCAGGTCGGCAACAAAAAAATGAAGATTGAAATCGTCAAGGCAGACTCCAACGAGTTTTTGAGTATGACGGACGCCACCAATGCCATGGAACTGCTCCTCACACGCAACAAGGTCGATTTCGTGGTGGGCGGTTTCAGGACCGAGGCTGTCCTGGCCATGCAGGACATTGCCATGGACCATAAAACCATCTTTTTAGGATGCGGTGCCGCCACCAAGGAGATATGCGACCGCGTGGGTGAGGACTATAACCGCTATAAATACTGGTTTCGCATCACGCCCTTTAACAACATCAATCTCGCCAAGACCAATTTCATTCATCTGGCCACCGTCGGCGGTATCATGCGCAAAGCCTTAGGCATTCAGAAGCCGAAAGTCGCCATTGTGGGAGAAAAACAGGCCTGGGTGGAAGCCATGATCAAAGCCTCGGAAGCCACCATCCCCAAGCTGGGACTGGAACTGGTGGGTGTCTGGCGGCCGTCTCAAACCGCCACCGATGTGACGGCCGAGCTTTCAGCCATTCAACGTTCCGGCGCCCATATCGTATTCACCATCTTTTCGGCTTCGGTGGGCGTTACATTTGCCAAGCAAATCGGCGAGCTCAAACTCCCGCTTGTACAGGTAGGCATCAATGTGGAAGCCCAGAAAGAAGGATTCTGGGAAGCCACCGGCGGGATGGGTAACTATGTCATGACCATGAACACCTATGCCAGAGATGTCGAGTACAATGAGTTCACCAAACCGTTTGTGGAAGGCTACATTAAACGATTTGGTGAAGTGCCGACCTATACGGCCGATACGCACTCGGCTATCCTGATGCTGACGGAAGCCATCACGCGGGCCGGCAGCCTGGATGCAGACAAAATTGTACCTGAACTCGAAAAAACGGATATAGAAGGCTCATCGGGCAGATTCAAGTTCGCTGAGAATCACGAACCGGCCTGGGGACCGGGGCTTTTGACCAGCCTTGGCGTCCAGTGGCAGGACGGCAAACTGGTGGGTGTCTGGCCCAACAAATGGAAAGCTGCCGAAAATGCACCTGAAATTACCTATAAAGGGATCGTTCCCTATAAGCTGCCGCCCTGGTTTATTGAAAAATATAAAAAGTAGGCCATATGTTTTCTGACATTATTCTTACGACCTTGATCAACGGCAGCACCTATGCGCTGCTGGCCATCGGATTCTCTCTGATATTCGGCGTGGCACGCATCGTCAATATCGCTCACACCGCCTTTTATATGGTGGCTGCCTACTGCATTTTTTTCGGCACCTATAAGCTCGGTTTAAACCCGCTTCTGGCCTCGCTCATGGCCATTATCCTGGTCATTGTGCTGGGCGGTTTGACTTACAAACTCTTCATCGAACCCATTCGGGAGCACGAAGCCGCCGTCTTGATCGCAACCATTGCCCTGGCAATGATCTTTCAAGAGATCGTGCTTCTCATTTTCAGTGGAGATTTTCGTACCGTACCGCCGATGATCCCCGGTTATCTCGTTATTTCAGGCGTCAAAATAGCCTATCAGCAGCTGCTGACCATTGTGATGGCCTTGATTATTCTCGGCGGAGTCTGGACATTCTTAGCTAAAACCAGGCTGGGGCTGGCCATCCGAGCGACGGCCCAGGACAGAGAAGTGGCCAATCTGATGGGCATGAACGAAGCATGGGTGGCGCTGATGACCCTGGTAATCTCCGTCGCCCTTGCTGCGCTCACCGGTGCCGTGGTCCTGCCGCTCAAAGTTTTAAATCCCCACATGTGGATGGGCCCGTTGATCATGATGATGGCCGTGGTTGTGTTGGGTGGGTTGGGAAGTCTCAAGGGCAGTTTTATTGGTGCCTACATCCTGGCGCTCTCAGAGGCTCTGGTGGTATTCATGATACCCAAGGGCGCTTTTTTAAGGGAGTCGGTGGCCTTGTCGATTATGATCTTGGTTTTGCTTTTACGGCCGGAAGGTCTTTTTGGCGTGGTATTTGAGGAAGAGAGATAACCATTATGGGATTACCGGGTTTTTATCTGCGAAGGTTATTTACCGTTTTTAAGGGGGAAGTTCTGGTGCTTCCCAGCCGGATGATCGTGTTTCTTTTTTTTCTGGTTCTGCTGGCTTTTCCCATTTTGATTGATGATCCCTATCTGCTTCGGATTCTGACACTGGCAAGTATTTTTGCTATTCTCACTGCAAGCTGGGACCTATTATCCGGTTTCACCGGCCAGATGAATTTCGGTCATGCCCTTTTCTTTGGTGTGAGCGCCTACACGGCAGCATTGCTGAATCTCCATTTTCATATGCCCCCCTGGGGGACAATACCACTGGGTGGCCTTGCCTCTGTTTTAGCCGGATTGATTATCGGCATTCCATGTTTGAGGTTACGCGGCACCTATCTGGCCCTGACCACCCTTGCCTTTCCCATCATACTCATGGGAATTGTTTTTGCTCTTCCCGATATCACCGGCGGAGAACTGGGTCTTTCAGGTTTGGAACGCCTTTCGAGTTCTCGAACGGGTTCTTATTATATTGTCGTGGCACTCATGATCGTTCTGGTTTTTGCCATGTGGAAACTGACCGATTCAAAGACAGGCATCATTTTTCACGCCATCAGGGAAGACGAGGTTGCCGTGAGGGCTTCCGGAATCAATACCACACGATACAAGCTGCTGGCGTTTTGCCTCAGCGGATTCTTTGCGGGCATATCGGGCGGGCTGTACGCCCACTACATGAGGATCGCCGGCCCATCGACCCTTGAAGTCAACATGTCATTTCAGGTGGTTATTTGGGCGGTCTTTGGTGGTATTGTCACCATTTGGGGGCCGGTAGGCGCTGTTTTCATCCTGTTTCCCCTGCTTGAATTTTTTCGGTTCTGGCCGGAAATTCGTTTGCTTTTGTTTGCCTTCGTTATTTTGTTGATTCTGCTGTATATGCCGCAAGGAATGCTGCCGTGGATTCGTGACAAAATCGAGAATGAATGCCCGCGCTGTAAAGTTAGAAATGTCGTTGGTCGGAAACATTGCAGGATATGTCATGCACCCATAAACTGAGTAAATTTTCGGATCAAAAGGTCCTGCCGAAGGTCTCGCATTGCGCGAGTTTTGGGTTCCTCTGGAAGAGGATGGAAGATATGGAGTAATGGATTCAAATCAGTTTTACCAATACTCCCGCACTCCAATACTCCATTTTATTACTACGGCAACAAAAAATACCAACCTCGTCATGCCGGACTTGATCCGGCATCCAGCTTTTTTCTGGATTCCTGCTTTCGCAGGAATGACAACCGTTGGGATGTTTAATTGCCACATTAATAATATATCGTTCGTCATAGCAAAATATCTCTGGTCTGGCATAAAGGGCCCAGTTCTCAACGCTGGAATAAAAATGAGGTGAGGTATCGGAATGGATCCAAAGACGCAGTATTTGAGCAAGCCCTGGTTGAATCATTATCCGGAAGGAGTCCCGGAAACAGTGGAAGTTCCTGACGTGTCTGTTCCACAACTATTCGATGCCATGGCGGAAAAGTACAGCAGCCACACCGCCCTTATCTTTTACGGTAAAAAAATCTCCTACCGGGAACTCAAAACGTTGATCGACCGGATGGCGTGTGCATTCGCCGATCTGGGCGTGCAAAAAGGGGATACGGTCGCCATTTATCTCATGAACTGCCCTCAGTTCGTGATATCCTATTTTGCCGCACTCAAGGCCGGTGCCAAAATCACCCCCATCAGCCCGGTATACACCAGCAAGGAAGTGAAACACCAGCTCATCGACAGTGAGGCCAAAACCATTATCTGTGAGGACATGCTCTACGACAATGTAGCGCGTTCAGAGGTTAATCTTCGTAATGTGATTTTATCCAATATCGGTGATTTTCTGCCGGCGTTGAAAAAAATATTCGGTAAAAGCGCCATGAGCAAGGCCTATCAGGGAAGAAGTGCTCCCACACCGGAGATGATGAAACGATCGGGCCTGCTTGCCTTCAAGGATCTTCTGAAAAAATATACTCCTGACCCGCCGCCCATACAAATCGATCCCAAAACCGATCTCGCAGCGCTGCCCTATACCGGCGGAACCACCGGATTGCCCAAGGCTGCCATGCTGACCCATTACAATATGGTGGCACTTCAGAAACAGGTCATGGCCCTGTGGCCCTTTTTCGAGGAAGGCAAAGAGGTGGTCATTGCATTTCTACCCTTTTTCCATATTTACGGCCAGGTGGTTCTCATGCTGGCAGGCTTGACCCAGGGATTTTCCATTGTTCTGTTTACGACGCCGGACATCGAAGACATCCTCAATGCCGTGGAGCGCTACCAGGCCTCCGGCTTTTATGGTGTCCCGACCCTTTATGAATACCTGAAAGAATACGATAAAACCGAAAGAGTCAACTGGAAACGGCTGAAAATAATTGTCTGCGGTGCGGACACCCTTCACGAATCGACCATTAACGGGTGGGAGCGCAGAACCGGCACCCATATCATGGAAGGTTACGGTATGACCGAAACCACGGCCGTCAGCCACGGCAGCCCCTATCACCGGCCCAAAAAGGGCTCTTTCGGCGTCCCCATTCCCGGCATGAACGCCGCCGTCATTAATATAGAGGGAGATGCATTCATGCCGGTGGGGGAAGAGGGAGAACTCATTCTCGAAGGGCCCAACATCATGCAGGGCTATTGGAAACGGCCGGAAAGCGATACCGAGGCGTTCATCGAACTTGAAGGCAAAAAGTGGTTGAGAACCGGCGATTTGGTGAGAATGGATGAAGAAGGCTATTTTTTCTTTTTTGACCGTAAACGGGATCTCATCAAATATAAGGGATACTCGGTATTCGCCCGGCACGTGGAAGAAGTGCTGTACAAACATCCACAGGTAAAAGCCGCCGGTGTCGTAGGAATTCCGGACCCGAAGGTGGGCAACATCATTAAAGCCTATGTGGTGCTGCAGTCCGAAGCGAGAGGGAAGATCTCCGAAGAAGAAATCAGGGCGTTTTGCCGGGAAAACCTGGCGCACTACAAAGTGCCCGGTATCGTCGAATTCAGGGGGGAACTACCGAAAACGGATGTGGGCAAAGTATCCCGGCGTGAACTGAGAGAAGAAGCAGAGGTAAGCTGATATGGCGACACCGTTCTTAGAAGTATCCGGCATTACCAAGAGCTTTGGCGGTCTGCGGGCTGTCAGCGATGTCAGTTTCCGTATGAAGCGAGATGAAATCATCGGGCTGATCGGACCCAACGGCGCCGGTAAAACCACGCTGCTGCGTTTGATTACCGGCTTTTTAAAACCTACTGAAGGTGTAATAATATTCAAGGGGAAAATGCTTTCCGGCATGAAGACATGGGATATCGTCAACCGCGGCATCGCAGGGACCTTTCAGAACATGCGTCCATTCCGCCGTCTGCCGATCATTGCCAACGTGATGGTATCCTGCTTGTCGCCAAGGGCCATGAAGCGGGGCGAATGGGTAAAGCGAATAGAAGCCAAAGCCATGGATGCACTGGAGTTCGCAGGCATTTCCGATATGGCGCTTGAAAAAGCTTCCACCCTGTCTCAAGGAGACCTCAAGCGGCTGGAAGTGGCCCGGGCCATTGCCACCGAGCCGGAGCTGCTCCTCCTCGATGAACCCTTTGGCGGTCTGAGCCCGGCGGAGACGGAACTCATGGCAAAATCAATTCAGCGTCTGCATATGGGTGGACGTTTCGGAAGACTTCACAGTGAAGGACCCGCCATGGTGATCATCGAACACAAATTGCAGCAATTGATGAAAATCGTCGACCGGGTGATCGTTCTCAATTTCGGCACCATGGTGGCGGACGGCCCACCCAAGGAAGTGGTCGCCAACAAGGACGTCATCGAATGCTATCTCGGAGATAGGGGCATATGACACCGCTGCTGGAAGTATCCAATTTGAAGGTTTGCTTTGACAAGGCCATGATTATCAACGATATCAGCATGCACGTTGATAAAGGCGAGCTCGTGAGCCTGGTGGGGCCCAACGGCGCAGGCAAATCGACCTTGCTGCGGGCCATAACCGGTTTGGTCATGTGGGAAAAAGGCATCAAGCGCGGCACCACGGAAGGCGACATTACCATGGAAGGGAAAGTTGCTTTCGACGGACAGCCCATCGAACGCGTTCCTGCCCATGAAATTGCCAGACGGGGTTTGATCCATTGCCCTGAGAGAAGACGCCCGTTTCGTGAGATGACGGTTCTGGACAACTTGTATGCCGGCGCATACCTCATCAAAGATAAAAATAAGATTCAAAGTGATTTAAAAAAAGTATTTGATCTATTCCCCCGCCTCAAGGAGCGCTCCCATCAGATTTCAGGCACTCTGTCCGGTGGAGAGCAGCAGATGCTCGCTCTTGGTCGGGCCCTGATGTCGGAGCCGAAACTCCTTTGCATCGATGAGCCGTCTACCGGTCTTGCACCCATCGTGCGGGGTGAAGTTTTTACCAGGATCGGCGAAATACGCAAGTTGGGCATCACCATCCTGCTGGTGGAGCAGGAAGTCAGCTCGGTCTTTCAAATGGCCACCCGCAACTATGTCCTTTCTTCGGGTAAAATTATCGCCGAAGGATCCGGTGAGACCTTGCTGGAAAACGAAGTTCTCCGTAAAACCTATCTGGGATTGTAAAATGCATGGCCACCGGTAAAACCGGTGGCCATGCATTTACAATATCTTCGTTAAGTTTCTGTAATACGGATCCTTGATGCTTTAAAAATACGTTGACACGCTGATAATTCCTTGATAAATAGCAAGACCGGTCGGTTTATTATTAAATGACGATTTAAATTTTCCACCGCCGATCTGACGAATACACGCATTATACCGGCGCTATATTATATTTTTTGTGATAGAAAAATCTATACGTTTACAGAACAATGTACCATAATTTAAAATATGGCACAGACTTTACGCATACCCAATTCGGCAAGCGTTTCAATCCAAGAGCTTAAAATCGTTTCCCGGATCGGTTCTAATGAAACGCCTACACGGTGTAGCGCCATCTAAAATAAAAAAATCATTAGAGCGTTTTGATCGGCCCATATTAGACAATACTGATCATCCCTATAAGATCCAGAAAACCAACAATATCGGAATGTTATTCTGAAAAACGCTCTAGAAGAAAAGAATAGATACCGGCATGTCAGAAAAAGGAAAGCTGACCAAACGCAATATTATTGAAAGTTCTTTACAGCTATTTTCGGTAAAAGGTTATTATAACACATCCATTAACGATATCCTTAAATCTACCGGGTTAACCAAGGGGGGGCTCTACGGACATTTCAACAACAAAGAAGCTATCTGGTATGCGGTGTATGAGGAGGCTGTTGCCATCTGGCGGGGGCTTGTTTTTAAAAATATTGGCAAATGTTCCGATCCTCTGCAACGGATTTACCGCTTCATAGAAAATGATATAAAAGAATATTTGGGCGGCGATGTATTCCAGGGGGGTTGTTTTTTTCTCAACATGCTGGTGGAGCTATCAGGGCAATCGGCAGACATGAGCAAACAGATCCTGCGGGGATTTGTAAGACTTTCCAGGTTGCTGCGCCTGTGGCTGGAAGAAGCCGATGAAAAAGGAATGCTGAAGGCCGATTTGAACCATAAGGAAATCGCCAATTTTATCGTGATCTCGCTTAACGGCGCATCAGCGCTTTACACCGCCAGCAGGGATACTGCTATATTGGACCAAACCATTCAGCAGCTTTGCTGCTATATTGATCAGTTAAAAAAATAAAATTGCCGTGCGAGGGTATTTTTTTAACTGGAGATATATACCGACCGGTCTTTATTTAATAGAGGAGAAAATACCATGCAAATAGACAAATTACTTGCCCACCGGACTAACAAAATGAGCGCCAGCAGCATACGAGAAATCCTTAAAGTGGTCTCACAACCCGGTATGGTTTCGCTCGCAGGCGGTATACCGGCGCCTGAAAGCTTTCCCATTAAGCTAATACCCATGTTAATCGAAACCGTTCTGAACAAATATGGTTCCGCTGCACTCCAATATGACCGGACAGAAGGATTCATTCCACTCCAAGAGGCCCTTTCACACTATCTGTTTCAAAAAAAGGGGATAAAGGCTATGCCCCATGAAATCCATATTTCCAGTGGTTCCCAGGGTGTTCTGGATGCCATTGGGAAAACCCTCATTTCCAAAGGTGACCCCATTGCTGTAGAAGCGCCGACTTACCTTGGTGCCATTCAGGCTTTTGATCCGTATGAACCGGAATATGTCACTCTTAAGACGGACGATGAAGGACTGGTGCCTGAATCCCTCGATTCGGTACTGTCCAACACCCTGATTAAATTTGTCTACCTCGTACCGACATTTCAAAACCCCACCGGCCGAACCTTGTCTATGGAACGCCGGATCATGATCGCTCAAATAATTAGCAGGCATGGCGCCATGCTTATAGAAGACGACCCTTACAGCGACTTGAGATATGATGGTGAAAGCCTGCTGCCTATTAAAATCCTGGCACCTGAGCATGTCGTATATGTCGGCACCCTTTCAAAGATCTTTGCCCCCGGACTTCGTATCGGATATTATTTAGCGCCTAAGGATTTGAGGGAATGGCTCGTTATTGTCAAACAGGGTGTGGATCTTCATACCAGCACATTGAATCAGGCGATTGCTGCGGAATATCTTTCCGGCGGTCATCTGGATCGGCATTTGCCCGAAATCATCCGCCTGTATAAACCCAAAAAGGACGCCATGCTCCAGTCACTTGAAAAATATTTTCCCGATGATTTTAAATGGTCCAAGCCTGAAGGCGGCATGTTTTTATGGGCAGAAGGCCCGCAAGGTTTTGACGCGGAAGATCTCTACCAGAGGTGTCTAAGAAAAGGCGTCGCGTTTGTACCGGGCAAATACTTTTTTGCCGATAAGATAAACGGTCTGGAAACCATGCGGTTGAATTTCACCATGGCGGATAAAAAAGAGATAGACCATAGCATAAAAGTTCTTTCGAGGGGTATTGCAGATGCACGGGATTATACCGTTTGTCATAAATTTTCATGCCCATGTGCGCACAATGAAGCATGAAACAATATATACTTTGAAATGTCATCGCCATCCTCTAAATAATAAGCATGAAAATTTATGACAAACGCTCTAGATGGTTCGGAAATAAAGTCATCTCTACGTTGGCAAGTCTAGTCTTCTGAATCTTTCTTGAATAAGATTGACGTATTGCGTCTTCACGGCATCGGATAAAAAGCATTTTCGAATGAGATCAATCCATTTGGGAAATGCACTTTCAATACGGCGACGTGTTTGTACGATTATTTTTGGGTTTAGCCCAAGGCGATCTTCAGCAAAGTATACAAAAAAATCATCTTTTATCAGTTTATTTTTTTTCCCGTTCAGTGGAAGCGCCAATTCCTCTTGGGAATTTAAAATGATCGTTGTGTTTAAAAGGTCATAACCCGGAGACAGCTCAACTTTCCGGTCGCGCCGGATGACGGAAAAATTTTTCAAATGCATATCTTCGTTGCCAGTCAAGAAATTAAAAAGTGTCAGATTAAACAACTTTAATTTCTCGATCGCCGGAAATGTGCAGAACTTTTCGATAATGGATATAACCTGCTCCATGGAAGATTCATATTTGGTATCCCGGTCTTTGCCGGAAAGCTGTGCGAAATCTTCAACAGGTATTTTCCTATTTCTGCCCGCACGATCGAAACGCCGAATAAAATAGCTCAGGGTGCCGTCTTTTGAATACACCAGGCCATGCAGAGGAACATTGATCCCAATGAGTTCAGCCAGCCGCATGGTCACATCCTCATTTTCCGGAATTTCCCGGTAATGCATCGTTTGTGGTTTTAGAATATACTGGCCACCTGCATTCACAATTTCAAAAATCTCATTTTTAACATTTAATCGAACACTTAATTTGGGTTGCACGCCCTGGATTGACATTTTTGCGGCTCGAGCAATTGCCTCTCGAACCTGATCCTCGGCAGTAAAAGGGAAGTCTTTTAAAGATCTCAATCTCGAAGATAGTTTTTTCAAACCCATGAGCGAGTACTTACCATTTTCACACGTTTCATATGTAATTGAACAGCGCGTCATCTTTTTACACCACCTCTTTAACGGTAACTGCCCCCACCAAATCATTTCCCACTGCCACAAGCTGGCTGAAATAATCATATTTATCAATCTTACGTTGCTTTAAAAGACCCTCGAGAAGAACCCCTTCGGGTAGCAACCCGTCGAAAAAGGGAGGGAAACGATCAAAGCCAAATTCCTTTTGCCCCACGGGCATGGTTAAGGAAACAGGAGGACCGTTGTAGCCCTCAAAATAAGCGAATCGGTATTTTTTCCCGTATTCTATTTCCTCAAAAATACCAGCGGACACGCCATGCATCAATACTTCAGCGCTTTTCATTCAACACCTCCATAAGCGGGCTGGAAAATATGATCTTGATATTTAAGACCTTGAGCACTTTTTGCATGGTTGAAAACCGAATGGTTTCTTTTCCCTTTTCAATATCAAAAATAACGGTCTTTCCGACTCCCGCCAGATCAGCTAACTCATTTCGCGAAAGCCCGCTTTTTTTTCGATGAAATGAAACAATTTCACTGAGTTTATAATCCAAGCTTATTCCTCCTGAAAATACCGTCTTAACAGTAAAATCAATCTATTTTTCTTTTTCTGTGTGATGAATTGAACTTGACGAATCATTTTTACCGCTTTAATGGTAAAAAGAGACGCTTTTCTTTTGGATAATTTTTATTTTATCTTACAATCAGCAATATTTACCGCTACAGCGGTAAATTGTCAAGAAAAAATAGATTGATTCAACCAGGATATGGCATCTACAGCTGTTATCAGGGTATGATCCTGACTAAGATTTAGGGGTTTTCATTTTCTGCACCATTTAAATCTTCAGCTATCAGTCTGAATTGTTCTAAGGCAGCTTCGAGATCGACGACGATTTCTTGGGCAAGGATATCGGGATCTGGGAGATTTTCGGAGTCTTCGAGGCTTTCGTCTTTTAACCAGAATAAATCGAGGCTTGCCTTGTCGCGGTTGATGAGTTCTTCATATTCGAAGGCCCGCCATCGGCCATCCGGTTTTTTCTCAGACCATGTGGGTTTGCGCTCATGCCGTCGTCACGCAGGACGTTACAGTAATTCCAAAGTTTTTGAACAATATCGGCCGAACTCATCAGATCTCCTAATATTTTGTATCAACGAGATATCCCGTTCTACCAGGACATGGATATCCGTTTTTATCTTTATGCGGATTCAAACGCGTATCCATTTTTTTGCGATTAAATTTTTTGCCGCAAGACAGGCATTCAATTACATACTTTAGCCCAAAGCCAGGCTTTGTCAATCGTGGAGGATGTGTGGCAGATTTAAACGCTTCATGTCCGCCTGAAGATCGAGCTAACCCCGGTATCGATACCGGCCCGGACGGTGTTAACTCAACCGCATGCTTGGGGACAAAAGGTGTTTGCGTAATTTCTGCACCCTGGATGCGGTCCACCCGATATGCTCGCCATTCATTTGTTTCATGTCTTAGAGCATATAGCAGGATATTCCCTTTCTGTGTACGACGCAGTGAATAAGGTTCAATTAATCGATGTTTGTTTTGATAGTGTAAGTTGATACAAAGTCTGTTGGCCGCAGCAAAACGAATTTTTTCGAGCGGAACATCTGTATGCCATGCCTGGGCCATTAAGGGCGGCCGCCATGTTTCGTCGATTAGTTCTCGTCCGAAAGATATTGACGTCTTGTCAATCTTCTCAAATTTACCATGCAGCCAGGCCATTACCTCCGGAAGCTCTGTCCAGAACTGTCCAAAAGATGGTAACGCCGGCAACTGGTGAGCGAGCATGTTTTCCCATTCTGCTTCAAGCTCTTCACGTTCAGGCCGGTTCATGAATGATTCCATCGTAGGAAAAGGGATATCTTTAAATGCGCACTTTTTCTCAAGCGTGCGTAAAATGATATTATGGTTGGTAGTTAATTCATCATGTCGATACAAATGGACCACATCATATAGATCCCTTGGACGTTCCCGTTCAGCCAGTGCTCTGATTTTCTCAGCAAATATTTCTTCGAAACAATAACATGTGCTTTGAATGCCTTTATCGGGACAATCTGAATATGGATGATGAACATTTCTTATGGAAGGGTCCAGCACCAGTATTTCATCTAACGTCAAATCCAGCTTTATACGTGGAAGATCACCCCTGGGCTGCATCGGCCCGCGGTATCCAAGGCGCCCCTGGGCAGACATGCCACCACGGTTGTTTTGATAGACGTCAAAACGGATTAAGTCTTTTGGGATTTCAATACCCGTTGCATCATAAACCCATTGGGAAATATCTTCGAAACACTTTACAAGAAATTTCTGATCAAGCGTGTTCGGTTCAGAAAGTGTAAAATCAAGATCTTCAGAAAATCGATAGGTTTCAAAGTAACATTTTTTTAAGCAGGTTCCACCTTTAAATATCCAGTCTGACCCGAATTCCACATGATTGAATATACCCGCGAGTACCCAGCCAAGTACATAATCTTTTTCAATAACATTTGCCGTGAGGCCGAACTCCCTTGAGAACTCCATTATTTCAGACTTGTCAATCAACCGGTTTCGTCCTTTTCCAATTTTCCGGAACCCACAACCGCCATCGGGTGATCAGCCTGCTGTTGTTCAATTTTGGATCAAGTTTGGCATTTCCTGTTGTAAGCCGTTTTATACATAACGCTATTGCGTTGGTCTCATCCGGTGCTATTTTTTCAAGCAAAAAGCCAAGGCGTTTGAAAACCGCGCCGTTTCCAATTTGCTCTCCGTATGCAATCAATTCTTCCAGGTTTTTATTTTCCGATCTTAGATAATTTTCCAGCATATCCTTTACAGATCGTATCCCACCACCCAAAACAGGATCTATCAGCATATCCAGTATGGTTCGCGTTGAATCGGAGACGGCTATTTTTACCTGCCCCCTCCATACAGGTTTCAGACCGAACATGGCTTTTTCAGAAACCGTTCGCAATAAAAATGCTGTGCCTTTGATATTGGGTTTGCGATTCCTTGGTTTTTGAACCGTCATGACCATAACGGTGTTGAAAATCTGCTCAGTCAAATCAAAATATTCCGCTGCGCTCCATCCGCCGATATAACAGGGCGAAAAAAGGCGATCTGCAATCAGCCAGGGATCTTCCAGCGGCACATCGGTCGTTCGGGATTCCAATGGCACGGTTACATAAAGCCCCCGTCGGACTCGGGACATCCACCCCTTTTTTGACCACCTGGAAAGCATTTTGGCTGCATCCGTGGAGGCAACATTCAAAATCTTTGCTGCATCCCCAACAGATACCGTACCTTTTGTTCCACGAATAATCGCAGCCATTCTCTCCCGGTCGATTTTTCCGATGCCTGTTAACGCTTCCATAGTATATCCAGAACGATATTATTCATTTATTATCCGAATAATTACACATACTATATACTATTTTTGCATGTCAAGATATATTCTATGCGTCACAATTCACTGATTAAATGAATTTTATAACACAGAATATATTTAGGCGGACTGCTTCACTGGATTTGCTATGGAATCGTCATTATTACTTTGAGGAACCAGTTTTCCAGAAAATGCTTTTTTAAGGATGGATTGGCGAAGGCGGTCGGCTTTAAAAAAGTTCTTTTCGACTTCTTTCTCAATTCCATCAACAACAGAAAAAATATTTTCGACTCTATTGATAATCTGTTTTTGTTCGAGTTGTGGAGGCAGAGGGATTGCAATGTTTTTTATTTCACTTAAATTTAATCGAGGTCGGCCAATTCCATGGACAATACTTTCTGTTCTTTTTTGAATCGTTTCACTATTTAAGGCATACATAATGAAACCGGACTCAATGTAGGGTGATGTTCTCAGCCTAATGCAGTCAGCTTTTACTAATGCCTTGACTATCCAAGATGGAATTAAGCAAGCTCTCGGTGCCGGCCTCCCCAGCGCTGCAATAATTATATCGCTTGGGATAACCCAATGTTTTATCAATTTTTCATAATGCTTCTCGGAAATATGGGCTTTTTCGTCAATGAATTCTGCATAACCAATATTTTGAAGGCGTATTACCCTTGGCCCTTGTTCAGTGTAATGTTCTGTTTTCAGGTTTGAACCAAAGGGACCGTCAGTTATTGCGTTTGGTTCTGATGAAGCCATTTGTTCGACCGTAGACCACCCCCAACTACCTGGTAAGGGATTCAATTCAGTTAACGCAGGAGATACCGGCTCCTTGTATTTCTTTTTCCACTTATCATCTTTTGGCACCTTGCCCTTGGCCTTCATTTTGGCCAATTCGGTTTCTTCCCATTTTTTTCGGCGTTCAGTGAGGATGCGTTCGAGGAGTTTGCTTGCCGGCTCTATATCGGAATTTTCAGCACGCCATTGTTCGGTCAGCTTGCCTTCCACGGCGGCTTTGAGGACAGAGGCTTTGTAACGTTTGAGATTGGCCTTGACACGCTTGAGGTTTTCAACCGCTTCATCCAGACGGGAAAATTGTTTTTCAATTTCTGCAACAATACTTTTTTGTTCATTTTTTGGCGCAATTGGGATTTGAATTTTCTTTGCTTTTGATAAAGGCAATGATGGTAAAGTGGTAGCGTGAGCAAGATAATTAAAATCAATTGTTTTAAGCCAATAGAATATCCACTCGCTTAAAATATCGTTTTGGGGGATTGCTCCTGCAATATGGCTTACTACATACATGTTCTTAGACAAAATGGCCCTTTGATTTAGTAAAGTAGAGGCGCCGCTTTTTGTAAATAATACAGTTCCCTTTGGGAATAGTCTGAGTTTATCAATCGCTGTGTCATTAATATGATCTTTTGTGTCGAACATTAGCTTAGTATTCTCTATCCTCCCCATATCCTGTACTCTTACAAATGGATATGTTCCCCGGTAAAAATATTCATCACCTTGAGGCGCAGGATTTCCAGCAACAACCCCTGCTATTGATTCGAGAGTTGCCCACTCCCACCCAACGGGTAATTTTTCTGAGTCTACATTATAGATTTTAAGGTCGAATTTTTGGTTCAATTTATATTTTCCAATAATAGAAGCTACTTTATATCCATAACAATCTTTCTGACTGCCCCAACAAATAGCACAAAATATAGGCCGGGATTTTCAAGAATTTTGTTTCAATGCCCTTCAATTGCGTTACCGCAAAATCCCCATCCCGTTTTGTCACCAGATAACCCTGTTTCGGATTTTCAGACAGACAATAGGTGCCGAGGCCGCTTTTTTTATCCAATTGGGGATTTTCCCTGTATTTGATTTCAAAGGGCAGCACATAGGCTGGACTGCGCACGATGATGTCCACTTCCTTCTGAGTAACGGCATCCCGCCAGTAGACGATCTCGGGGGTATCCCGATAATAATAGGCATATAGATGGCGTAGCACGGTAGTTTCGACGATGGTGCCCATTTCTTCAGGGTTTGTGAACATTTCCTCGCCTCTGAGCAACACGGCATTGCGCAAGGCAGCATCCACCAGGTAATATTTGTTGCGTGCTTTTAAAATCTGCTTTCCGCCAAGACCGGAGGGCGGCAGGCGATAGATCAGATTTGCCTGCTCTAACAGGGTCAGGTGATTGGATACGGTGGTTGTACTGGTTCCCAGGTCTTTGGCGCAGGCCTGGTGGGCCAGAATCCCGCCCGAGTGCAGGCACAGGTAGATAAAAAGCTTTTCCAGTTCATTGATGTTTCTGACACCAAAAAGGGCGGTCATGTCCCTTTTTAAGACCCTCTCCACCACATCTTCGCGCAAGAGGCGCTGACAGAGATCGATATTTTCCTGGGTGGCGGTTTCCGGAAATCCGCCCACCAGGAGGTAGCGTTGAAAAAGCGGCTGCAGGGGTCGCATTTGGCTTGTTAATGCGGGCAGGTCTCCGGGCTTTAGCGCAAATAAATCGCTGACACGCAGATCCGGTGCTATTCCATCCGGCAGTTCATTGCGAATGCTGACAAATTCAAAAAAGGAAAGCGTGGGGATGGGTACGGTAATCCAGCGTCCCACGCCGCTTTCTGCCAGGCGTTCCCTATGGACCACGCTGGCAGACCCGGTGGCCAGTATGCGGTACTGGGGTTTGTGGTCTAAAAGAAGTTTGATCTCGGTTTCCCATTGCTGGGCATACTGAATCTCATCCAGCAGGAGAGTGGCGGGTTTGCCGTCGGAATACGTGCTCTCGTGATACAGGGATAAAATCTCCCTGATGGATAACAGCTTTAGCAGGGGGTGATCCAGGCTCAGATACAGGATGCTTTTGGGATCATGTCCCTTCTGGACCAGGAATTGGGCTGTCTGCTGAAGCACGGTGGTTTTTCCCACCCGTCTTGGACCGGAAAGGAGGATGGCCCGGCGCAATGTGGTGTCTTCCAGATAGGTTTTGCAGGCTTCAAAGGCAAGGCGCCGAAATGGGGGCACAACATACGGTCTGGCACTCCACCAGGGATTAAACCCGTTTAATACGCTGATGATCTCGGTGCGATCTAAAAAATCGTTCAATTGAGGCTCCTAAAGTTATTTTCAGTAGAATAATGCATATCATACTATATATTTATCAATAATTAAATGATTTTTTTGTATTGTCTGGCAAGTTTTCATTGAAAAATTGGTTGTAAAACCACCGTTTTTAAAAAAAATAATGATATATTCGGGTTATACCGGTTGTCATAAATCTGTTCCGTTTGGTTTGGGTTACTAACCGTCAACGGTGTACCTTCGAATACTTTTATTTTTATGACAACCGCTATATATTAGATTTTGTTATGGCAAAATTTATACTGTTACAGAACAATGTGCCAAACTTCAAAATATGTCACGGCCTTTACGCATACCCAATTCTGCAAAAGTTTCAATCAAAGAGATTAAAATAGTTTCCCGGATCAGTTCTAATGAAACAGCTACACGGTGTAATGGCATCTTAAATAAAGAAAAAATATTAGAGCGTTTGGAGCGACCCATATTAGACTTTATTGATCACCTTATTAGATTCAGAAAACCACATATATCGGAACATTCTTCTGATAAACGCTCTATGCAACCAGGCTGTTATTTAACGCCTCAAGAATATCAACATATTGGTCGCCAAACATTTCAAAAAACCGGCCCAACCCGCCGTTTTGAATAAAGGGCGGATATTCGAAATCATCGGCTCCAATGCTGTGGTTGCCGGCGATGTGATCTCGAATCATCGCCAGCCATGCTTGTTGATCCGGCGTGAAGTGTTGGCCGGTGTTGGCCTGCTGCGCAAGCCATGCTTGAAAATTGGCGTTCACACGCTCTGCAAACGGCACCAGTTCATTGTCCTGGGCAAGGGCAAAGCGGACCAGGGAAACCAAGTCCGTTAAAATGTGTTTTGCGCCGGCACCACGAACTTTGCCTTTTTCCAATGCTGCATAGGCTTGCCAGAGTCTGTCTTCGGTTAAATGATGCGGGGGTCTGCGGATGGCATCGGCCAGGGATTGGAGTTCCTTTGCGCTCAAGCGTGCCTTATACGGGCGGTTGTATAGGATTTGCAGGGCGGTGATTTCATCTTTGTTTTCTTCTATAAATTCTCTGAAAGAATTGATAATCCCCTTGGCTTTTTCCAAAGCATCGGCATCGAATCCGACTTCAATAACCTTGTCCCGGCTGATATGATCAATGGTCTGTTCGGTCTTTTTTTGCAGTTCCAGCAGGAGGCTGCGCAGGTTTGGATCGTAAAGCGGCTTTACAGCCTCCTGAATCAGCCCAGTGGCAGCAAACCTAATCTGCTGCTCGGATATGGTATCGGTTTCGGGATGCAGCGCTATGGACTTTTGGAGGTGAAGATCCGGATCCAATGCATTAACAAGATCAGCGGCAAGGGCTTTAAGGGATTTTCCCTGGGCGATTTCAATGACCCTGGCATGATCATCATCCGACAGGCGCCTGTTCAGTCGTGCCAGACGGACGGCTATTGAGGAAATCACATCTGTTTCCGTGTTGCCGAGGCTGACAGCCTGCAGCAACTTTTCAAAGGATACATATTTCTTCCGATCCATGGGGCGGGAATCGGTTTTATCCTGCTCACATACACCGACTGCGTCCACGATAACAAAATGGTCCTTGGTTCTGGCATCGGATGTGACGGCCTTCAGGTCATCATCGCCGATCACCCGAACCCCCCGGCCTTTCATCTGTTCGAAGAAGCTTCTTGATTTCACTGTTCGCATAAACATGACCACCTCAAGGGGTTTGATGTCGGTGCCGGTGGCAATCATGTCTACGGTAACGGCAACCCGCGGATAATAACTGGTGCGAAACTCGGTAATCAGATCCTCAGGTTTTTTCCCCGTGGTTTTATAGGTGATCTTCTGGGCAAAATCATTGCCTTTGCCGAATTCTTCGCGGACGATTCGAACAATATCTTCTGCGTGGCTGTCGTCTTTGGCAAAGATCAGTGTTTTGGGCACATCGCTGCGGCCGGGGAAAATTTCCGTAAACAGTTTATCACGAAACGTTTGGATAACGGTGCGGATCTGATCGACGGAAACCACATCCCGGTCAAGCTGCCGGCCTGAATACTCCATATCTTCATCCAGTTGTTCCCAGCGGACCGCGCGCGTTTCCTTATCCCGCTTATCAATATAATAGCCGGCCTCGACAGAAGAACCGCCTTCTGTAATTTTGGTTTTAATACGATACACATCGTAGTTGACGTTTACGCCGTCGACCACCGCCGCTTCGTGCGGGTATTCCATAACCAGATTCTGGTTGAAAAAACCGAATGTCTGCTTGTTGGGTGTGGCCGTAAGCCCTATGATGAAGGCGTCAAAATATTCGAGCACTTGTCGCCATAGATTATAAATCGACCGATGGCATTCATCCGTTATGATAAAATCAAAAGTTTCGATGGGCACGGCGGAATTATATTCAATGGGCGGGACTTCTTTGTAAACTTGTTCTAAGCCCTGGACAGATTGTTCGTCATCCTCTTCAGCAAGTTCCTGGCCTTTGAGCATTGAATACAACCGCTGAATCGTGCTGATACAAACACGGGCCGTTTTATCCAGCGCATTTGAAGTCAGTCGTTGAACAATATACTCCTCTGAAAATTTGAAATTATTGTAGGGCGACACAAACTGTTTAAATTCCTTTAAGGCCTGACGGCCTAAATTCGCGCGGTCAACCAGAAACAAAACGCGTTTAGCACCGGCGAACTTAATGAGCCGGTAGATGAAGTTGATGGCTGTAAACGTCTTTCCGGACCCGGTAGCCATCTGAATCAATGCTCGCGGCCGGTCTTGTGCGAAGGACTTTTCAAGATTTTGAATCGCTTGAATTTGCGCCGGCCAGAGACCCTCCTCAATAAGATGCGGCATATGCCGTAACATGGCGCGAAGCGTTGGCGGATGCCCATAGGAGGAAACGCCATCCGAAAGGGTATATTCTTTTTCAGTTTGAACATCCTGAAGCCATCCGGCAACATTTTCAGGACTATGAAAAGCAAATACATTGCGTGAGCGCGGCTCTGGATCGAAATCATTGGTAAATCGGGTTTCTATGCCGGTGGATTGATAGCAAAACGGCAGGGGACGAATCCAGGCAGGAAGGCTTTCGGGAAGACCGGTTTTATATTTGTCCGATTGAATTTCGACACCTGTCAGCGTTTCGCCGGCTTTCTTGGCCTCGATCACCCCGGCAGCTTGGCCATCCACATAGAGCAGATAGTCTGCAAAGCCATGTCCCGATTCCAAAGGGAATTCTCGAATGGCAACCCCCTGCTGAGCCTGGATGTTTGCAGATTTTACATCCTGGACCGACCAACCGGCTTGATCCAGTAAGTGATCAATGGTTTTTCTGGCTTTTTGTTCTGGTGTAGGTGACATTCTAAAATTGAAAAGTTAAGGGTTTATATTATGGTATTATTTTCCCTTTTTTTTTTTGCCGGCCGGGCCACTTACGTCTATTTTAAAATACACTTTGTCCGAATATATTTCGTATACAAAGAAGCGTGATTACATCACGCCGATAAAGTCAACCTCAAGCTTGCTCTGAAAATTCTCGATTCTGGAAAAGATCTCCTTGAGCATTTTTTGTTCGATGCGGGTGAGTTTTTTAGGATTGATATAATTATCAGGCTGAATGTTCTCATCAACCATCGCCGTCACCTGACGCACAAAGCGAAGCTGAAGCAGAAAACTGTAAGCTTTTTCAAGCTCTTCGTATTCTTCCCGCTTCAATACATTTTTAATTTGTAGTTGATACAGCCGTTCGAGCGTGTTCGTCTCTTCAATTTTATTTTTGAGCGCATAGGTCCTGGCAAAATCAACGACAGGAGTCATGGCGCTTTTTATATCAAACTGGTTTCGATGCTCTCCCTTGGACTCCACCACAAAATTCCGAAAAAATCCAATGGGCGGTTTAAAACAGAGCGCGTTTTCGGTGAGATGCCTGAAAAATCCGGACCACCCTTCCAGCGAAGCAAACAAGTATTTTCGAAGATTGTCAATGAGCAGCATATCACCGTAAGCGCCCCTAAAATCGAAAAAAATACTGGCCTGCAGCAGATCTTCCGCCTCTGCAGCATGAATCCATTTTGAAAAATACCGCTTCCAGGCAGACAGCGGCTGGCACCATTTGGGATTTTTGGCCATCACCTCCCCCGTGCAAAAGGCATAACCGGCTTCATTCAGCAAATTGCAGGTCATTTCGCCGAATTTTAAAAAATATGACCGCGCAGCGAGTTCTGATGCCGTCGGGACATCTTCATAGACAATGGCATTGTCCTGATCGGTTTTCAGGGTTTGCTCATTACGACCTTCGCTGCCGAGAACCATAAAAACAAATCTCGCAGGAGGCGCGCCGAGTGCTTCCAGTGTGAAAGCCAGGATCCTTTTCAATATCGTATCGGAAACCGTAGTAATGAAGCGGGTGAGATTTTTAGCCGTGGCGCCGCTGCTGATTAAACTCTTTATCTGCCTGGGGAGCTTGTTATGGCGACCGATGATCTCCTCCATATCCTTTGCCGTCGATATTTCTCTGATGAGAAATACAGGAGATTGCCCTTGAGCGGTCAGAATATCACGGTTCGAAATAATTCCGACAATTTTATCGTCACTGTCCGTAATACCCAGATGCCGGATATCCTCCTGCATCATGATCATGCAAGCTTCAAAAATAAGCGCCTGGCTGGGAATAGTCCGCACCGGTGATGTCATAACTTCCGATACAGGGCGGGTGATATCAAATCCTGTTGCGATGACTTTTTTGGTTAAATCTTTTTCCGTTACAACCCCCCTGCAGTTTCCCTCCGGGCAGGTGAGGAAAAGCGAGCTGATGTTTTCCGAACTCATTTTTTCCGCTGCTTCACGGATAGGCATCCGAATATCACCGAAAACAGGTTTTTTTGAAAAAATACTGGATACCGGTTGATTAAAGAACGGCAATCCTTCTTCGTTAAACTGCATGGCCTTTGCAATGATGGCGGCATAAGACTTTTCCAGCATCCGTTTTCCAAAGGCGTCGGTAAAATAATCCGAAAAGGTTTCATAGCTGTCGCACAGACGCAAAAAGGTATCTTTTGACAAGAGATAAAAGTATGAGTCTTCAACCACCCTGAGCGTTCTTACCGAGATACCGTCATTCATAAGGATGGATATCCCGCCATAAATATCTCCCTCGCCCATCAATCCGATCATTTTTTTTCTTCCGGCCTCTTCAAAATACCTTTCCGCCGAGCCCTTTTGGAGAATATACAGATACCCGACTCTGGAGCGTGCCTGAAGATAAAGAACACTATTTTTGGGGTGATGTACCAGGGTGAGCTCACCGGCTATCTGTTCTATCTCTTCTTCAGGCAAAAACGAAAATGGATCGGTATTTGCCAGAAAGACACGGAGTTGGCCGATTTCAATAATCGACTCCAGCGAATCATCGAAAATATTTTTACTAAAATTTTTCAGGAAGTATTCATAGAATATTTTATTTCGTTTACAGATATCCTGGAAGATATTTCTTGGAATCGTATAACCGGTGCAATCCTTGTCCGCAATAGCGGTTCGAAGGGAAATGCCGCCGTTCATGAGGATCGTGATGCCGCCGAATACTTCCCCCTGCTTGATATGCCCGATGAGCACCCGTTGTTCTTCTTTTTCATCATACAGCGACAGCTCACCTGTTTGGATCACGTAGATGCTGTCAAGTTCGGTCCGATCTTTTAAGGCGAAAACAGTCCCCTTTTTAACCGTTTTCAATGAAGCATTTGCGGACACCTCCTGCATCTCATCTTTGCTTAAAAATGAAAAATGGGGCATTTTTGATAAATGGTTGAAGGCCTGTTTTGTCATTGCGATCGCAATCATACCCTAAAAGAATTCGCTTGCCAAGAATGAAGACATCAATGCCTTCGTTCTTGGCAAGCGGATTCTTTTTTAAACGGTAATTTCCTGCTTGAGCAAGCAGCATGCAATTTTGTGCAGGGGCGTGCCGTCTTCGTGATACTTGAGGTTATCCGGTTGAATGATCTTGTTCATCACACACCCTTCAGGAATATTCAGGCAAAACAAATCTTCTTCATTAATGGATGCTGTTTTTCGAAGCCTGCCCTCCTGAAACACCATGCTATGTATGGGGAAATCCTCGCACAACGGGCATTTATACACCCGGCCATTCGGGAAGATAAAAAAATTTTCCGCCACCATCCCCGCGCACTCAAATATTTCATCCGGCATCAGATAAACCTTGGGATATGTCACGGTCATACCGTATTCGGCAATCCGCTCCGCAACCACGGGAACAACGCTTTGCCAGTCCTCAATCGACGGCTGAAGGGATCTTTTCTCATTTTGACCGTTTACCGCAGGGGCGGACTGACCCCGCAAGCCGATGACCTGGATAAAAAATCGATCGACGGAAAGAGATTTCAGCAGTGTTGTCATGGCGCTGAGATTGAAAAGATTCAGCCGGCTGACGGTGTAAATTAAGCTGGTATTAAATCCCTTTTTCTTTGCCTCCCGTATACCGGCCAGGCATGCTGCAAACGATCCCTTCCCCCGGATCCGATCGTTTATTTCCGACGTGGGGCCATCCAGGCTGAAACTGAAAAAATCGACCTCATCCGGAGTGACTTTTGCAAGGATATTGTGGAAGAGATAACCGTTGGTATCAACGGTAATGGAATCAAATCCCATGTGCTTCGCTGTTTTTACAGCCTGTGAAAGCTCCGGGTGCAGCGTCGGTTCACCGCCCAGAAATATGAGGTTGGCCGTTTCACCTTTGCCGTAAAGTGCACGCAGCCATGTTTCGATGGTCGGCAGCGGGAGGGCATGATACCCGTGTTGTTCCTTGTTGATGTAGCAGTGTTTACAGGCAAGATTACAGTTCGTGAGAATGTGGAAAAAAATATTTTTTGAAAATTTTGAGAATGAAACCGTCCGCTTCATTTGAGCGAATCATTCCGGTCTGCGAGGGCCTTTTTGGCTTTTATTAATTCTTCATTGGTCAACCGCAGCCGCGCCGATATGTATTCCGCAAAAATTCTGTAAAGCAGCAGTAGAAAGTCCAGCCGCTCATCCCTGTCATCAGAAGATGAAATCCGATTTCGTGCCGATGTATCCACCGCGAGACAGATGGTTTTCCCTACCGCATAAACCGATGCCGATCGTCTTTTATCATCGACGACGCGCATTTCGCCAAAGATTTCACCCTTTTTATTAATATACCCGATGGTGACACCCTCTTTGGCAATTCGTGTTTTTCCGGACAGCAAAAAATAGAGCCATGGATCATAGTCCCCTTCCTCAATGATCTGCTCTCCATCTTCATACTGTCTGACTTTGCTCAGCCGAAGGATTTTCCCAAGGCTTCTTGTTTCAAAATTACTTAAAACAGAAATCGACAAGAGTTTTTGTATGTTCTCTATATTTTCCTTTAAATATTTAGATTCAATCATTATGCTACCTCTCTTGCTTGCGGTATCGATACGTCTTTTATCTGATAACAATAACCTCAAATAAAAAAAAGGCAAGAAAAAAGCACATCACAATGACTCAAATTGTTTCGAGACAATCCTTTGCCAGATTATTATCAAATACAACCGGGTAACATCCGTCAAAACAGGCCTTGCAAAAACGATTTTCCGGGTTTTCAACGCCGGTTGCCTCCAGCAACCCCTCAAGACTTAAATAGTAAAGGGAATCCAAGCCTAAAATATCACGCAGTTCCTGAACTGTTTTGTTCGCAGCAATCAGTTCGCCCCTTGTTGAAAAATCAATGCCATAATGACACGGAAAGCGATGGGGAGGACCGCTGACCCGCATATGAACATGCTTCACACCAAGTTCTCGAAGCGCCTTGACCCGCGTTCTGACCGTGGTCCCTCTGATGATTGAATCTTCGATAATGATGATATCCTTTCCCTTGAGGATTTCCTTAACCGGATTCAATTTTACCCTTACGCCAAAATCACGCATGCTCTGGGTGGGTTGTATGAATGTTCTGCCGACATAATGATTTCGAATCATTCCCAGTTCAAATGGTATCCCGGATGCCTCTGAATAGCCCAGCGCTGCATAGGTTCCTGAATCCGGAAACGGCATGACAAGATCTGCATCAACGTTCGATTCCATTGCCAGGCGTCTGCCGAACGCCTTCCTGATCTGGTAAACATTTTTGCCAGAAAATGAACTGTCGGGCCTTGCAAAGTAGATAAATTCAAAAATACAAAAAGCCCTGTTTTCCGGAACCGGCACATGGATGCTTTTAATACCGTTCTCGTTGATAATAACGATTTCGCCTGGATCGAGTTCCCGTATAAATTCAGCCTGTACAAGATCCAAAGCACATGTCTCGGATGCCAGAACAAAGTTGCCGTTCAACTTTCCAAGGCATAGGGGACGAAATCCGTAGGGATCTTTTATACCGACAACCTCGCCTTTGCTCGTCAGCAATACAAATGAAAAGGCGCCTTTCAACTTGGTGGTTGTCTCCACAAGCGCCTGCTCAAAGCCGAGTTTTAAATTCTTGACAAAAAGATGCAGAAAAATCTCGGTGTCCATGGTCGTTTGAAAGATAGAGCCCGCCTCTTCCAATTCCCGCTTCAACTCGTATGCATTGACGATATTTCCATTATGGGCCACGGCATATGATTTTTTTCTGTGTAGAACGACAAATGGCTGGGCATTCATCAAGATCGAGCTGCCGGTTGTGGAATACCGAACATGCCCGATGGCATTCCGGCCGCCAAGCTGATCCAGGTGGGGTGTGTCAAAGACGTCGGGCACCAGCCCCATTCCCTTATAATGATAAATTTTCTGATCTCTTTCAACGACGATCCCCGAACTTTCCTGACCCCTGTGCTGCAGCGCATACAGCCCGAAATAGGTCATTTTCGCCGCTTCCGGATGCCCGGAGATGGCAAAAATTCCGCATGCTTCCCGAGGTTTTTTATCGTCAAGGACCGGCGGATAATCCCGGCAGCCATCATCAAGCTTTGATATCATTATAACCTGCTCCTTACATGCTGACACATTTTTGGCGGATTATTCATATGGGTTCTACTCCAATTTAGCTGAAAAAGAAATTCCAGCCGACAAACCAAATGGAGAATGATCTTCAATATGCTATTCGGCCTTCCCATGGTATGCCTGCAAGGAACGAACCGAAAGGCTTTTCTTTTGCCATGCCGCAACGCCCCTGCTCAGTGCCATTGCTCCCGATACGGTTGTTGTATAGGGAATATTAAACTTCAATGCGGACCGTCGGATGATATACCCGTCCCGTGTGGATGTATCGCCG